>JANQHZ010000672.1 GCA_028282445.1 Candidatus Binatia bacterium
CGTGACTTCGTCACCCAGGTATTCGACCAGGGTGGCAGCGGGGTCCAGGGGTGGCAGGCGGGCATCAGCGGTTTGTTCGAGGACACTCAACCGGGTCACGTCGAGTTCAAGCTGAACCTCAACTCGGTGGGTGCGAACGCGCTCGGTTTCCAGGCTGCCACCGGCCCGGTGCTGGGAGGCATTCCATTTCCCGTGGCGGTTGGAGTCGGCACCCTCGACCGCCAAACGGGCGCGGTGCGCTACTTCACCGACGCGGTCGAGGAGAGCGTCGCCGTCATTTCGTCGGCTGCCGACGGGGCGATCTATATCGGCAACTCGCCGGTGCGCCGTGCGTTCGCCATTGCTTTCGGTCTCTCGTCCGGGCCACTGCGAGGTGGCGTCACGAAGTACGCTGTGCAGCGGCACGATCTGCTGATGCGAGACGCGGCCTGTGCCGCCGCCGCCCGCGCTGCCAACGCCTCCGACAACCTCGGTGTGTGCTCGGACTCGGCGCAGGCCGACGGCATCCAGATCCGCGAGCTGGTCGCGCAGATCCGAAACGACGCGGCTCCGCAGGCGTTGACGAAGAGCGAAGTGTCCCAGGCCCGCTGGGATCGCATCGACCAGCATCTGACCACGGCGAGCACGGCGATCGACGACTTCCTCGGCGGAGGGACTGGTGCGGCGCTTGCCGACGCGGCGGACGAGCTATCGCGCTCTTGCTCTCTGCTCGACCCGTGTCCCAGGGCGCCGCGCGCGGACTGCAAGACCGCCCAGAGGGCTCTACTGCTGCTGAGGCAGAAGGGGGGCACCAAAGACAAGCTGCTCTTCAAGTGGCTGCGGGGCGAGCCGGTCAGCCAAGCGGAGCTGGGTGATCCGACGACGGACGCCGACTACGCGTTGTGCATGTACACCGGTGCCGAGGCCGCCCAGGTCGAGAGCCCCGGCGTCTTGTCCGATGGAACCCTGTGGAGCCCCGTCCGCACCAAGGGCTATCGCTACAAGGATACGACTTTGGCGGAGGCGGGTGTGCGCACGATCATTCTGCAGGGAAGCAGCGAGGACAGATCGAGAGCCAAGGTGAAGGGCAAGGGGAGTAACCTGCCCGATCCCACCTTGCCGCTCGAGCTTCCGGTCGTCGCACAGCTCATCAACGGCAGTACGGGCGTTTGTCTGACGGCGAGCTTCGTCACCGCGGATGTCCTCAAGAACGAAGCCAGCCAATTCAAGGCAAAGATCAGGTAGCCGGCTATTCCTACACTCACTCATGGCGGCGCGACTTGTAGCGAGCTCAATTCAAAGAGCGAAATTGTGTAGCGGACAACGCGGAACCTCGGGTTTCGGATCCAGCGTGACCACTGTCGAGGCAATTGCGAGAAAAGGGGACGGACCGCACGGTCTCGCGACTTGCCCTGACTCTGGCTAGAACCAGGAGTCGTTGTGTTCCGAATACTCTCTGAGGCTCTGGTCCGTCCGGAGGCGTTCTCGGTCTACACCACCCGAGAAATGTGGGATGACCCTCACGTGTCCCGGCGTATGCTGGCCTTTCATCTCGATCCCGATGTCGACATCTCGTCTCGACGAGCGTCATTCGTCACTTCTTCCGCGAAGTGGATGACCGAAACCTTCCAGCTGGAACGGGGACGAAGGGTCCTGGACCTGGGGTGTGGGCCGGGGCTCTACGCGGCGAGACTCGCCGCCGCCGGCGCTACCGTGGTCGGTGTCGACTTCTCTCGCAACTCGATCGAGTATGCCGAGGCGGAAGCCGAGAAGCTCGGGCTCGACATCGACTACCGGCACTCGAACTACCTCGAAGACGACCTGCCGCCCGAGCAAGACTTGGTGATGATGGCGATGTGCGACTTCTGCGCACTTGGTCCCACTGAGCGTGGACGCCTGCTCGCGAAGGTTCGCGAGGCGCTCGCGCCTGACGGTTTCTTCCTCTTCGATGTCTACTCACTCGCCGCCTACGATGCCCGCGAGGAAGTGGGGCATATCGCCCAGAACCTGATGGACGGTTTCTGGTCACCCGATCCGTACGTAGGGATCCTGCGTACTGTGAAGTACCCAGCGGAGAAAGTCGTTCTCGATCGCTACCTGATCGTCGAGAAGGAGCGGAGTCGGACCTTCTACAATTGGCTCCAGTACTTCTCCACCGACCAGCTCGAGAATGAGATTGCTGCGGCAGACCTTCTAGTGGCGGACCTGCTCGCCGACATCGGCGGGCGTCCGTTCGACGCAGAGGCGGGTGAGCTCGCTGCGATCGCACGAAGGAGATGAATCTGACCCTTCGGCGCCCAGCGCGTCTTACAAGCGATAATCGGGGGCGAAAACGCGACCTAAGCACCGAACTCGGTCGACAGAGCACTAGGAACTGAATCAATTCAAGGGGTTGCCACGGTCCGACCCCAAGAGCCCCACTAGCCTCGGCCTCATCGTAGTTCGAGATCGATGGATGTCGGTCGGGTGATGCGCTAGCATCAAGTGCATGCGCACCACACTTGATATTGACGATGACGTACTTCAGGCGGCCAAGGAATTGGCGCGTCGTCAGAAGACGACTGCCGGCCGAGTGATCTCGGAGCTTTCGCGACGAGCGTTGACGGCGCCGTCGGTTCCCGACGGCGGAGCGGCCGCTGCGGGGACCGGCTTTCGTCCCTTCCCCCGCCGGGGTGAGGTTGTCACCAACGAGTTGATCGACAAGCTGCGCGACGAGGAGTCTGTCTGATCGCCCTGCTCGACATCAACATTCTGATTGCATTGCTCGATCAAGATCACCTGATGCACGCGGAGTCCGCCCGGTGGTTTGCGACGCAAGCCAAGCAGGGGTGGGCCTCATGTCCGATCACACAGAACGGTTGCGTGAGAATCATGTCTCACGCGAGTTATCCGAACCCGCTGAGAGTTGGGGAGATCGTCGACCGTTTGGCCGAAGCGACGGCGACTTCGCTGCATGCGTTCTGGGCGGACGATGTCAGCCTCCTGGACCCGGATGTCGCAGACCGGACCCGCATCCACGGCCCCCGTCAGGTTACCGACGTTTATTTGCTTGCCCTTGCGGTTCGTCATTCCGGAGTGTTCGCGTCTTTTGATCGGTCGATTCCGGTCAGCGCCGTTCGGGGGGCCACGCGAGAGCACGTGGTGCGGCTTTAGCAACACTCGGCGATCGTCGAGCAGGTTGTGACCAACGAGGACGACGAATACTCCGGCGGTTGGGGTGGGGACGTCGCGCACGCCAGGCAACTTGCAATGAAGGACGCTTTACGTGTGGCCTTAGGCGACTTCCTGACAGCGCTTCGCAACAGTGACGTTGAGTTTGCCGCCGTCCATACGGACGAGCAAACCGCCGGCGACCTTACATCGGTGCCGGACCTCTAGGGCTACTTCGCCGGGTTTGGGGCGTCTATGCAGTCGGTCCGCTGCAGCGATAGAACAACGACCTCGTGCTCGTCGACCGGTGATTGGAGTATGACTCGAACGTCGCCCGACTCGCTCTGGGCGTAGAGCCGAAAAGCGGGGGCAGGTTGGTCGACCGGGCTCTCGCCCGCGTTGGGTATGTGCGATCCGACCAGCTCGACGCAGTTGGCGTCGCTCGGGCCGGGTAACGACTCGACGCCGCGCAGCGTCACCGTTACGTCCGCCGGCGGTCGGTCGATCTGTACTCCGATGTGGCCGATCAGGACCTGAGCGGCCTCGGCATCCAGGCCCTTTCGGCTGGCGATCGCCACGATGCGCGGATCGGTGATTGCGCTCGCGACACGCGAATCGACACCGGCCGCGTAGGCTCGAAAGGCCCACCATACCGCTCGGGGCTGCTGGGTCGGGGTGAGGATCCCGTCGAGCGACTCGTTGAAGCAGTTGTCGTTCCAGCAGGCGCGTGCGCCGCGCAGCACGCCGCCCTCCTCCAGGTAGTAGAGAAATCCCAGGTTCTCTGCGGGGAGCAGATCGTGCGTGATGAATGCGAACTCGTTGACCACGATGCCGCGGATGCTGAGCGGGGCGTAGCGCGGGTTGTCGAGGATCTCGCGCCGGAGCTCGGCGAGGTTGTCGCCGAGCGAGATGACGTCGGCGTGGAACGCGTGAAAGGTCAGGACGTCGATCCGGACGTCCTGCTGCAGGCAGAAATCCAAGAACGAGCTGATCCGTTCGAAGTTGTAGATCGCGTAGCTCGGACCGGCCACCAGCGCGTTCGGATAGACCTCGCGAATGACGCGTTCCGCCGCCAGAAACACCTCGAAGAACTGCTCGTCGGTGCCTTCCCAGAAGATGGGAAAATCAGGTTCGTTCCAAGGCTCGAACAGGACCCGCTCGGGCTCCGAGCGCGCGGCCGCCGCGAGATCCTCCCGTTCGATGGTCGTTCTCACCAGGCTCCGCCACCCGTCGAGATCCTCGTACGGCGGCGTCCAACCGGGGGGATAGCCCCACGCGTCGCTGAGGACGAGGTTGTACACCTCGGCGAGGTCGAGCGCTCTCGCCAGAGGCGGCGTTCCTCCTTGAAAGACCTGAGTGTCGTCGGCCGCCCGGATCAGACCAGGGCGCAGCGGCCGGATCAGCTCGTCGGACGGGGTGTCCTCGTCGATGCTGTGAAGGATGCCGAAGCGGCTCGGGTTCCCGTCGCGCACAACCGAGAAGTCGACGGTCACGGTCGAGGTCGGGTCGGCGGCGATCGTGGCGAGAGGCCAGTCGATCGTGCCGAGGCCGGGCGCCGGCTCGGAGCTGGAGTCCGAGTCGCCACAGGCGGCGACCATCGCGACGAGGGCGGCGGTGAGAGCGCCGGCAAGTCGGTTGCGAGACGCTGGTCTTCGGTTGTGCATGTTCATGTCCTGTGGCCGGCGGCGCTTCTCACGCTGCGGATTGATTGCTCGAGTCGAGCCGAAATTGAGTTCGCGTTCAAAAAGTCTAGCCACAGATGAACACAGATAAACACAGATTCGAAAGCCGAAGGGTGCTTCGCGGCAGATGACTGGGCGAGGCATGCGTCGCCCCTACACCGGTCCGACGATCTCGGTTCACATGTAGGGGCGACGCATGCGTCGCCCGCGCTCGTTCTCGTGCGGCTTCCCGATCGACTCGGGGGGCGGCGCGCCTCGATCTATGTTTATCTGCGTTCAGATGTGGCTATTCTTTTCTTCTGGCGGGAGTCTACGAAGATTCGGATGTGCGGAAAAGTGAAAGGGGAGCGCTGGACTCGAATGTCATCCCTTCTAGTTGAGCTCGCGGCAGCGGTGTTTCTCGTCCTCGTTCAGTCGACCTGGGCTCAGTCGAGTGTCGAGGAGCGGATCACCGTCTACAACGCGAAGAAGATCGTCACCATGGATCGTACCAACCCCGAAGCGACGGCGGTCGCGGTGCGGGGAAAACGAGTGGTCGCGGTCGGATCGATGGCCGACCTCACGCCGTGGTTGAATGCTTACCCGCATGAGGTGGACGAGACATTCGCGGACAAAGTCCTGATGCCCGGGTTCATCGATCCACACCTGCACCCCATGCTCGGAGCCATCCAGTTGCGGACCCACTGGGTCACGCCCGAGCCATGGGAGCTGCACGATGAATCGGTCGCGGGCGTTTCGACGCCCGAGGCGTTCCGCGCGCGGCTCACCGAGCTTCTGGCCGGCGACAGCGACAAGGCGCGACTCTTCATCGCCTGGGGATGGTCCGAGGTGTACCACGGCCCGATGACACGGGCGATGCTCGACGAATTGGCGCCCGACCGGCCGGTCTTCATCTGGCAGCGCTCGACGCACGAAGGTGTGTTCAACACGGCCGCGCTGGAAATGGTCGGCCTGACGCGCGACGAGGTCACCGGCCACGCCCAGGCGCATCAGGCCGATTGGGAGAAGGGACATTTCATCGAGGGCGGTTTCTTCGACATCGTCGTGCCGCGGCTCGGGCCGATCTTGTTCTCTCCGGATTTCATCGACGCCGGCTTCGATCGTAACAATGCGTATCTTCTCTCCAGGGGAGTCACGACGGTCGGTGACATGGCGACCGGTGGAGTCAATTGGGAGCTGGAGCTTGCGGCGCTGAAACGCAATATCGCCGACAAGCAGGTGCCGGTGCGCGTGGTCTTGGTTCCGGACGCCTTCAAGATGATGGCGCAGAAGGGTGGCTTCGACGGAGCCTTCGAGTTCATCGATCGCCAGCTGACCGGCGACGACCTGCCGTACCCGATCGTCGGCGGCAAGCGGATCAAGCTATTTGCCGACGGCGCCATGTTCAGCCTGCTCATGCAGGTCAACGAGCCCGGGTTCGTCGGTGCCGGCCACGGCGAGTGGATCACGCCCAAGCCGGATTTCGAGAAGCTCGCCCGCAAGTACTGGGACGAGGGATACAAGATCTACGTTCACACCAACGGCGACAAAGGCGCGGATTTCGTGCTCGATGTGTTCGAGGGCCTGCAGGTCGAACGCCCGCGGCTGAAGAACAGCGTATCGCTCGAGCACTACGGCTATGCGAACGAACGGCTGAACCGGCGCGTGGCCGAGCTCGGGGCCGCGGTGTCGGCCAATCCCTACTACGTCACCTTCCTCGGAGACACCTATTCGCAGGTGGGCCTCGGTCCGGACCGGGCACGGCGCATCGCGCCGCTCCGCGGTCTGGTCGACCGCGGCGTGCTGGTCGCGCTGCACTCGGACTTCGGCATGGCCCCTGCGGATCCGCTAGCTCTGGCCTGGGCGGCGATGACCCGTGAGACCTTGTCCGGCAAGCGCATGACGCCGCCGAACGGTCTGACCATGGACGAGGCGATGCGAGCGATCACC
>JANQHZ010000695.1 GCA_028282445.1 Candidatus Binatia bacterium
ACGCTCATCCTCGGGTGCACGCATTATCCGCTTCTGCGCGAGACGATTGCGGCGGTGATGGGGCCGACGGTCCGGGTGATCGATTCGGCCGAGGCCACCGCCTCCGTGGTTGCGATGGAGATCGAGCGAAGCGGCCTTGGCCGCGGTGAGGGGGCGGGGGCGAGCTCCTTCTTCGTCACCGACGCGCCCGACCGTTTCATCAAGGTGGGTGCCCGTTTCCTGGGCACACAGGTCGACTCGGCGGTGCAAATCGAGCGTTGATCCGCGCTCGAGTCGAGGGACTGCGGGACGCGAGAGCGGCTTGATCTTTCGCCAGTCGAGGGGCACCATTAGCGATTATTTCGGGCACGAGATTCTTCGTCTCGGGTCCGCTTCCGTCGCCGGTTCGATACGGCCCGAATGCTGCAAGGAGAGTCATGAATCGGATGTTGTTGGGGGCGCTCGCGGGAATCCCGGCGGGTGCTCTGGTTGGGGGCGGTATCGGTGCCTACCTGCTGGGAGGGGTCTCGGTTCCCGAGTTGACCCCTTACCTGGGGGTCGGAGCCGTGGTCGGGTTGATCGCCGGGGCGATCGCCGGCGATCCGAAGAAGATCATCGGCAGTAGCAACGAGCGCGAGCTGAAGCGCATGCGTCCCATCGTCCAGAAGATCAACGATCTGGAGGAGTCCATCGCGGCGCTGAGCGACCAGGAGCTACGCGGCAAGACCGATGAGTTTCGCGCTCGGGTGCGCGAGGCGACCGAGGGCGAGCGGCAGGAGCTCGAACGCCTGCGCGGAGAAATTGAAGAGGCGCACAGTCAGGGGGCCGACGTCGTCGACGACCTGCGCGAGCGCATCACCAAGCAGGAAAAGGCTCTCTACGACGAGGAGAACCGCGTCCTCGACGAGATCCTACCGGAGGCTTTCGCCTGCGTGCGTGAGGCGTCGCGCCGCACCATCGGTCTGCGTCATTACGACGTTCAGATGATGGGCGGGATCGTCCTGCACGGTGGCAACATCGGCGAGATGAAGACGGGTGAGGGCAAAACCCTGGTCGCGACCCTACCGGTGTACCTCAACACACTGGGGGGGCGCGGCGTCCACCTGATTACCGTCAACGACTATCTCGCCCGCCGCGACGTCCAGTGGATGGGGCCGGTCTACCACGCGCTGGGCTTGACCGTTTCGTCGATCGTTCACGACGAGAGTTTTCAGTTCGACCCGACGTACATCGTGAACGACTACCGGATGCTGAACTTGCGCCCGGTCGACCGCCGCGACGCATATGCGTGTGACGTCGCGTATGGAACCAATCACGAGTTCGGCTTCGATTATCTGCGCGACAACATGAAGTTCTCGCTCGACGAGTACGTCCAGCGCGAGCTCACCTACACCATCGTCGACGAGGTCGACAACATCCTGATCGACGAGGCGAGGACGCCGCTCATCATCTCGGGCCCGGCCGAGCAGTCGACGGACAAGTACTACTCGATCAACCGCATCATTCCGCGGCTGCGGGTGGGTGCGATTACCGTCGGTGACGTCAAACAGGAGGAGCGCGCCGCGGTCGACGCGCAAGGCGACTACACCATCGACGAGAAGGGCAAGACGGTGACGCTCACCGAAGGCGGGGTGGCCAAGGTCGAGCGTATGCTGAGCATTTCCAACCTCTACGACCCGAGCCAGATCGACATCCTTCACCACGTCAACCAGGCGCTGCGCGCGCACGCTTTGTTCAAGCGCGACGTCGACTACGTGGTCAAGGACGGGCAGGTGGTCATCGTCGACGAGTTCACCGGTCGGCTGATGCCCGGCCGTCGCTGGTCGGATGGCTTGCACCAGGCCGTGGAGGCGAAGGAAGGGGTCAAGATCGAGCGAGAGAACCAAACCCTCGCGACCATCACCCTGCAGAACTATTTCCGGATGTACCGCAAGCTCGCGGGCATGACCGGCACCGCCGACACCGAGGCGGCCGAGTTCAAGAAGATCTACGAGCTCGAAGTCGTGGTCGTCCCCTCGAATCGCGTACTCGCCCGGCAGGACTTCCCCGACGTCGTCTATAAGACCGAGCGGGAAAAGTTCGAAGCGGTGGCCGACGAGATCGCGGAGTGCCACGATCGGCAACAGCCGGTGCTGGTCGGTACGATCTCGGTCGAGAAATCCGAGGTGCTGGGGCGCCTGCTCAAGAAGCGCCGCATCAAGCACAACGTTCTCAACGCGATCAACCACGAGGCCGAGGCCAACATCATCGCCCAGGCCGGCCGGCTCGGCGCCGTGACCATCGCCACCAACATGGCCGGTCGCGGGACGGATATCTTGCTCGGCGGCAATCCCGAGTTCCTCGCTCGTTCCGAGATGGAGAACGAGTGGGTGAAGCGCTCCAACAAGGGGCCGCAGAGCTCGATGCGCTACGAGGACGTGCTGGCGAAGTTGCGCGAGGACTTCGAAGGGGCGCTGGAGAAGGCACGCGAGGAGTACGAGCCTAAGTGGGCGCCACTCGAGGAGGCGCAAGCAGCGGCGCTGGAGAGGGTCACCGAGGCGCACCGTGAACATCTCGAGGCGACCTTCTGGGGCACCCGGCGCGACTACAGGGAACGCTTGGAGGCGGTGGAAAAGGATCCGGCCGAGGCCGACCCGACCGCGACGGCGGCCGAGGCGTATGCGGCCGCGATGGAAGAGATCGATCACGTCACCGGACCGCACTTCGGCGAGGAGGGGCAGGTTCGTTTTCGCAAGGCGCTCGAGGACTGGTGCTCGGTGCTGCGCGAGCAGGCGCAAGGCGACGACGTTCCCCAGGCGCGGGTGCAGCGAGCCGGGGCGACCTTCGACCGCACGCGACTCGAATACGAGCGGGCGCTGGGTGCGGTCCTCGGCGAAGAGAGCGCCGCCGATCCGGTGGCGACCGCTCAGGGTTTCGCCGACGCCGAGGAGAGCTTCCGCGCTTCGGAGCAGGCGTATTCGGAAGCACGCGTGCCGTACGAAGAGGCGGTGACCAAGGCGCGCGTCGCCTACGAGCAGGAGCGCAAGAAGTACACCGCGGCGATCGAAGAGGTGCGCGAACAAATGGAGGCCGCGCCGGATCAGATCGGAGATCGCTACAAGGAGATTCTGGCGAAGTACGAGGAAGACAACGCCGAAGAGCGCGCTCAGGTGATGGAAGCCGGTGGGATGATGATCATCGGGACCGAACGTCACGAGAGTCGGCGGATCGACAACCAATTGCGCGGCCGCGCCGGCCGCCAGGGCGACCCGGGCGCTTCGCGATTCTACCTTTCGCTCGAAGACGATCTGCTGAGGATCTTCGGCGCCGACCGCATCCAGGGGTTGATGGAACGCCTCGGGATGGAGGAGGGCGAGCCGATCGAGCATCGGATGATTACCCGTGCGATCGCCAACGCCCAATCCAAGGTCGAGGCGCGAGACTTCGATATTCGTAAGCACCTCCTAGAATACGACGATGTCATGAACAAGCAGCGCGAGGTGATCTACGGCCAGCGTCGCAACGTGTTGATGGGCGAGGCCCTCAAGGAGCAGGCGTTGCAGATGGCCGACGGGATGGTCGATGTCATCGTCGAGGCCTACGGATTTCCCGAGACTCCATCGGATCCGATCGACTGGGCGGCGCTCGACGATGCGCTGTTCAAACAGTTCAACGTGCGGCTGGAGCTGACCGATGAACAGCGCGAGCAACTCCAGGGTGACGAGCTCGCGGAGTTTCTCAGCGAGCGCCTCAAGCAGGTCTACGATGGTCGTGAGGAGGAGTTCGGCGAGCCGGTCATGCGGCAGATCGAGAAGGTCTTCATGCTGCAGACCATCGATCAGCTGTGGAAAGACCACCTGCTCTCGATGGACCATTTGAAAGAAGGCATTAGCCTGCGCGGCTACGCCCAGAAGAACCCGCTTCAGGAGTACAAGAAGGAAGGGTTCGCCATGTTCGAGGACATGATCGCGAGGATCCACGAGGAGACCGTGCAGAAGCTGTTCTCGGTGCAGGTGTCGCGCGAGGAGGATCTCGAACGCCTCGAGGCGCAGCGGCGCCAGCAGCCCGCCCAAATCGTTACTTCGGGCGGCGGCGCGGCAGCGGCCGCGGGCGCGACGCCGGGAGGAGCGCAGCCGCAGCAACGACGCCAGGTCACCCAGAGGCGCGACGGCGACAAGGTCGGACGCAACGATCCCTGCCCGTGCGGCAGTGGAAAGAAATACAAGAAGTGTCACGGCTCGTGAGCGCGGGGTGTAGGCGCCGGCCGAAGGGAAGGCGATGAAGGTTCGCGTACGCCGCCGCAGGGTGCTGGTTCCGGGATATTCCTTCGCCGGCGTCGCCTGCGGTCTCAAGGAGAGCGGTAAGCGCGATGTCGGTCTGATCGTGTCGGATCGACCGGCGACCGCGGCCGGGGTGTTTACCACCAACCGGGTCAAGGCGGCGCCGGTGCTGCTCGGGCGCAGGCGCCTGGCGGCGGGCCGGCTGCAGGCGGTCCTGGTCAACAGCGGCAACGCCAACGCCTACACCGGTCGGGATGGCGCCGCGGTCGCCCGGCGCATGACGCGACGGGTCGCGAATCGTCTCGGGATCGACGAGGGCTTGGTGATTCCTTCTTCGACCGGACGCATCGGGTTGCCGAGGCCGGTCGACACCGTGATGCAGGGGGTCGACGCAGCGGTCGAGGCGCTCGCTCCAGGCGGATTCCAGCACGCCCTCGAGGGCATGATGACGACCGATGCGTTTCCCAAGTTTGCGGTGGAGACTTTCCGGGTTGGACGCCGCGAGATGACGGTCGCCGGTATGGCCAAGGG
>JANQHZ010000729.1 GCA_028282445.1 Candidatus Binatia bacterium
CGCGTTCGTCAGCTCGGACTTTGGATTCGATCGCGATTTCGATTGGTACGACGATGGCCCCGAGCGCGGCGACAGCTCATTTCTCGGAGATGCTCGTGAAACGTTCGGCCGCGCGCGCGGTTGGCTCGAGTGCTACGGGGCGGATTCGCCTTTCTTGCTCTTCGTGCACACCTACGAGGTGCACAGCCCTTACATCGTTCGCGACGAGGAGAGTCGGCGGGTGGCCGATGAGGTGTTCGCCGGCGCCGACGTCGAGTCGAATGCGGAGTCATCGGCCGATATGGAGCGCCTGCACAACGCCGGTTTCGACCGGCTTTCGCCGGACGAGGTGCGACGTCTCGAGGCACTGCACTTCGGCGAGATAAGCTATCTCGATCGTCAGTTCGCCGAGTTGATCGGTGCGATCGAAGCGCTGCCCCTCGCGCGCCGAACTCTGGTCGTCGTATTCGCCGACCACGGCGACGAATTCGATCCGTTTGGAAAGATCGGGCACGGTGAAACCCTGGCCGACGAAGTCCTGCAGGTTCCGCTGGCGTTCTATCTTCCCGGAAGGGTGCCGGCCGGGCAGTTCAGCGATCCCGTTTCCCTCGTCGACGTGCTGCCGACGATTCTCGAGTTCCTTGGCAAGCCGGCGGATGCGGCGGTCGACGGACGCAGCTTGATGCCGCTGATCGACGGTCGAGTCGAGAAGTTGCCGCCGCGGGCCGTCTTTGCCGAGCTGCAGCGTGCGGCGGGGACGTGCCAGGAGTTGCGCTTGCCGCACGACTGCTTCATCGGGCGCTTCGTGGCCTACGCCGGCGACGATCGATTTGAGACATCGATGATCCCGAATTACCGGGAGCTCAACGGCGGCGACGAGTCCGGCGACCGCAGCCGAGTCGACGCCTTCCAAGCGCTTCTCTCGGCCTACGTCACCGGATCACCCTGGCAGACCAAGGTGCCTTGGCGACCGCAGTCGGTCGAAGCCGATCGCTCGTCACGCCAGGCCATCGACGACGTCACGCGCCAGCGGCTCGAAGCTCTCGGGTACGACTTCTGATGACCGAGCCGACCCAGGACGGAGCTGCCTCGGTGCGTGAGTACCTCGCTGCATGGATTGGGTACGCCGTCGCTGCCTTCGTGCTCCTCTATCCCATATTCACGCGCGGCCTTGCCGAGGTGTATTCGCCGCTCCTGCACCTGTCGCGGCCCATCGCCAAGTGGGTGATGTGGATTCTCGCCTGGGATACCCATGCGCTGACCGGCGCTGATTCGCTGTTTGGCGCCAACGTGTTTCACCCCGCACCCGAGGCGATGGCCTTTGCCGACCCATTGTTGGGGTTGTTGCCCCTGTTTGCGCCGGTGTACCTGCTGACGAGCGATCCGGTGATCGCTTATCAGTGGACCCTACTGGCGACGATCGCGATGTGCGGCGCGGGGATGTTCTGCCTCGCCCGGCAATGGGGTGCCGGCATCGGCGCGTCCGCGATCGCGGGCCTGGTGTACGCCTACTGTCCCGCGCGCGTCGGTGTGCTCGGGGAGATGGCGTACGTGTCGTTGCAGTACCTACCGTTGGCATTGCTCTTCACCGACCGCTTGGCGCGACGTTGGAAAGGGCGGGACGCTGTTCTCCTCGTTTTCTTTGCGTCGCTCCAGGTGCTCTGCGGGACCCAGCTCGCCTACGTCTCTCTGATCGTGCTGGCGGTGTACGCTCTGGCCGGATGTGTCCTGCAAGTGTGGGAGCCGATGTGGCAGGGCCTCGCCGCCGCGGCGCTGGCGCTGGTCGCTTCGTTGTCGGTGCTTGCCGCGATCACCTCGCCGTACCGCGCTCTGGTCGCGGGCGAGTTGTTTACGGGTGGCTCCATGCGCGAGCTGGCGTCGGCGGCATCGGCTGACATCTGGCGAATGTACTTGGTGCAGCCGTACTTCGCGCGCACCAGCTACGACGGCGCACTGTACGTGGGGATAACGGTATTGGCGCTGGTCGCGCTGGCCGCCGTCGGCTCCGGTGTGCGGCCGGCGCGCAAGGTCCTTCAGCTCGTGGTGGTCGCGGGCGTTTGTTATTGGATGAGCCTCGGTCTCGGCGTGGGCGGCGGCGACTTGTCGTTGTACGGACTGGTGCTCGAGGCACTTCCGGGGTTCGAGATGTTGGGGCCGCCGCCGGCGCGGTTTGCGCCTGCCTTGATGATTGCGGTTGCTGGTTTGGCGGCCTTTGGAGTGGATGTCGTCTTGCATGGCCGGGGCGCGAAGGCGACGGCGCTCGCTACTGCTGGGATTTGCCTGATCGTGCTGATCGACTACCGCTTGCCTTTTCAGCGCTTCGATACTCAGCGCGTGCTGTTCGGGCGCGACGAGCTGCCGCTGTACGCCGACCTGGCTGCGCTTGCGGACGGTCCGGTTTTGGAGATGCCCATGCAGACCTGCGGCGTGCGCGAGCTGGCGACGGCGATCGATCGACAACTCGGGAGCGCTCTGCATTGGAAGCCGCTGCTGGACGGCTATCGCAATCAATGGCGGGCGCCTTCGACCTACGAGGTGGTGCGGGGAATCGCAAACGCGCTCCCCGACCCGCGCGCTCTGCGTCTCCTGCGGCGCTCAACCGGGCTGCGCTACGTGGTCGTCCATCTCGCCGACTTGCCAGGGGATTGGCGGCATCGTTGGCGTCGCGTCGATGGGATGACGAGGTTGGGCTTTTACGGTCACGATTTGCTCTTCGAGGTCGAAGGGGAGGTCGAAGCCGACCTTGCAGATGATCTGTTGTCGTTGCCGAGAAGCGAGCAAACCCTCACCGGCACCGGTCTCGCGAAGCTGGTCGGGTCCCAACGCGACGCCAAGCTGAGCTTCAGCCGCCTGCCGCCACGTACGGCGCGCGTCGGTGCGCAGGTTCGCGCCGAGCTGCTGGTCGAGAACCTTTCGGATGCCGCGTGGCCGGCACTGACGACGGACAGCGAACGCAAACTCTACGTTTCATACTTGTGGGCCGATCGGAATGGCGGCCTGGCCGGGGGCAATCCGCGGGCGCAGCCGCTGCCGATCGACCTGGGGCCCGGCGAGTCGGTCGTCGTGCCGGTGTGTGTCGGGGTACCGGCAAAGACCGGCGGTCTCGATCTGTCCTTCGGTATCACTCAGGGCGGCGACTGGTTCGATGAGTTCACCGAGCGGGTGGCCATCAGTGTCGTGCGGCCGCGCACCGAGTTCTGGACTGCTGCCGACGAGTAGCGGGTCGCCGGGCCGATCGAGCTCGCGAAACCCGCAGTGCCTATACGTAGAACCCGCATAGCGCCCGGCCTGAGTGTGACAAGAATCAAAAAAAATCTACGCCGCTTGTCGCAAAAAGCGAAAGGCAGGGTTCCAATCGAACCGCGCCTCTCGTAATTTAGCGCTTCCCCAAGGACGGGTGTCCTCCCCGTCCGTTCCCCAACTTGGCTGCCCGCTCATGAAGATCGGGCGGGCAGCCCGGTTTTTCCTCAGGAAGGGTCTTCGTCGCCGCGCAGCAGGCCGACCGCGTAGGCGAGCTCGGCAGCCGACTTGGCGTTCATGCCGCTCAGCATGCG
>JANQHZ010000757.1 GCA_028282445.1 Candidatus Binatia bacterium
GACTTTCCGCGACCGGCGGAGCGACCGCGCTACTCCGTCTTGGCCTCCATCCAGGAGCCTCGCATCGACTTGCCGCACTGGCGCGACGGTGTGGCGGACTTCGCCGAGGCCAAGAGAGCCGCCGCGAGCTAGATGATCCGCGCCGGCCGGCTCGACCGCGGAGCTCCAGAAACAGGTTCCTGAGTTGTCCTACTTCGAAGCGATCGTCCTCGGCGTCGTACAGGCGCTGACCGAGTTCCTACCCGTGTCGTCGTCTGGGCATCTGGTCTTGGTGCAAGCGTGGTTTGGCGAGCGCGAGGTCGACGTACTGCTCAACGTTCTCCTGCACACCGCGACGATGGTCGCGGTGGTCGTCTATTTCCGGCGCGAGATCTTCGAGCTCGTCGCCGGCTTGGCGGGCCGATCCGGCTACGTTCCGCCGTTTGCAGGTTACGAGCGCAAGGCGGTGTGGCTGATCGTGCTGGCGAATATTCCCACGGCGGTGATCGGTTTGGCGGTCGATCGGCTGCTCGAGGACGCCGTATCCACCCCGCTGTTCGTGGGGTTCATGTTGCTCGCGACCGGCGCCTTGCTTTGGCTCGGGCGCAACCGAAGTCCGACCCGAACGATCGGCGAGATGACCGTCGTCGACGCATTGTTGATCGGTATTGCTCAGGGAGTCGCGGTGCTACCGGGCCTGTCCCGCTCCGGCAGTACCATCGTGGCCGCGATCCTGTTGGGGGTCGAGCGCACCCTGGCGGCGAAGTTCTCGCTGCTCATTTCGATTCCAGCGATCACCGGAGCGACCTTGCTGGAAGCGCTCGACGTCGACACCGTGTCGAGCCTGTCGATCGGCCCGTATCTGGCCGGGATGGCGCTCGCCGGTATCGTCGGCTACGGCGCGATCCATCTCATCATCGTACTGGTGCAGGAGCGCGCCTTCTTCCGTTTCGCGTATTACGTCTGGCCGGCGGGATTGGCGGCGATTCTCACCGCTCTCCTATAGGAGGACGATCAGCAGCCCGGCTGCTGCTGCTGTGGCCACTCCCAGAGCCGGCCAGAATCCCGGTTGCAGAATCCTCGGATCGGAAGCGATGCTGCGCACCTCGAGCGCGCTTTTCCTGCCCGAAGTGACGTCCTCGACCAACTTCAAGCATTCGAGCGCGAGTAGCTCTTTGAAAGCCGCGCCGATTTCCGCCGACGCCACCGCCGGGACCCCTTTGTACGAGATCGCGGGTCCGCCGTAGCCGTAGTGGCTGTTCATCAGCCAACCGATTCCGCCGGCGAGCTGGTCGACGACCTCTTTCAGGTGGGTGGTTTGCTCGCTACTTCGATTTTGCCAGTCGATGACCTTGTGGGCGACACTCTGTAACGGCGTGAATGACGGCGGGCCGCTCTTCTCGAGATCTTCGTAGCCGGGTTCGACGAGGTCCGGGTTGTGCGCCAGCATGAACGAGGTTTCCCAGGCTCCGGCGTGCTCGCCGCTGAGAAGTCCATCTTTCTCTTCTTCCGACAGCGAGCGTCCGAGTCGGTCCTCGACGAAGTCGAAGTGGGCTCCGGTGATGGTAGCGTGCATCACGGCGATCGAAGGGGAGAACATCTTTGCCCGGGTCGTTCTCGATACTTCCCGGCAAGCAGCTTCGAGGCCTGCGGCATGGCGCGGACCGCCGTGCCCGTTGGTGACGACGATGTACTCGAAGCCGGCGCTGGCGAGCGATTGACCGTGATTCACGACGGCCGTGTAGACCGTCTTCTGGTTGGTGTCCATCGAGCCCGCGAGCGGTAGCTCGTCGGTTCCGAGCGGGAGAGGAGGGTACTGGATCACCGTCCACTCCGGATGCTTTTCCGCGAACAGGCGGCCGGACTCTTCGGCCATCCAGCGCGCCATGTAGTAGTCCATTCCGAGCGGCAGGTGAGGTCCGTGCACCTCCAAGGCGCTCACCGGCAGGAAACAGATCGTCGTCCGTTTGTCGAGCTCGCGAACGCGATTGTAGGAGATCTCCTCGGCCCTGAGAATCATCGACGCAGGTTAGCCGCTCGCCGGTGTCGCGTACAGGGCAGGTGGCAGCTGCGCTTCGGCTGCCATTCGGCGGTCTTTGTTGGTATGGTCCGACGCGAACCGCCCGACCGGGCGTGTTGTCCACAGGATTCCGCTGCCTTGTCACCCCTCCGAATTGTCCTGGCCGTTCTCGCGTCGGCCCCTCTCTCGCTGTTTGCGGTCGAGATTCCGGATCAGCTGCGCTGTCGCTTCGAAGGTCCGGGGGGCGCCCTCGAGCTGCGCAAGGTGCGCTTGGCGGGGGCGACTCGCGATGCGTTTTCGGTCGAGCGGGGCGCTGCCGTCTTGGCGACGTGTCCAGGTGGAGACGGCGTCTTTATCGCCAGCGCGGGCGCTGTGGGCGGCGCGACTTCTTATCGTGTGGAGGTCGAGCGTGACGGCGGGTGGGAGACGGTGGTCGAGGAGTCGGCGGCGAAGGGCGCGGACCGATGGATCGACCTGCGGCTACCGGTGGCGGGCGACGCCCCGCCGGTGCGTCGCTGGCGCCTGACGACGCCGTCCGGCGAGGAGGCGGCCGCCGATGGTGCCGCATTGTGGGGGGGGCTGCGGTTCCTGCCGGCGCCGGCAGGGGCCGAACGGCCGCCCAACATCGTACTCATCTCGCTCGACACTCTCGGCGCCAAGTATCTCGGTTCGTTTGGCGGCCGTGAGGACGCGAGTCGGAGCATCGACAAATTCCTCGAGAAGTCGTTCTCCTTCCGTCGCGCCTACGCGACCTATCCCAACACGTTGGTTTCGCACGCTTCGCTGTTCAGCGGCCTCTACCCGACATCGCACGGGGTGTACGGTGGAATTCGCGATTCGCAAGTCCACTTCGACACTCTGGCGACGCTGCTCCGCAAGGAAGGGTATTTGAACGTCGCGTTCACCGAGAACGCGTTCGTCAGCTCGGACTTTGGATTCGATCGCGATTTCGATTGGTACGACGATGGCCCCGAGCGCGGCGACAGCTCATTTCTCGGAGATGCTCGTGA
>JANQHZ010000770.1 GCA_028282445.1 Candidatus Binatia bacterium
GGTCAAATCCCCGGGACGGGGAAGCCCTGGCAGAACTTCTCTACTTCGGCCTTGCGTTTTGCCAGGTAGGAAGCGTCTTCGCGGTTGCGCAGGGTGTCCATGATCCACTGTCCGAGTTGCACCATCTCGGCTTCGCCCATGCCGCGCGCGGTGGCGGCCGGTGTGCCGATGCGGATGCCGCTCGGTCGCAGCGGTGGATTGGGGTCGTCGGGAATGATTTGCTTGTTGGTGGTGATTGCCACCTCGTCGAGGACCTTCTCGGCTTCTTTACCGTCGATGGCGATGTTGGCGCTCTCGACGGTGTTGAGCACCATCATGTGGTTGTCGGTGCCGCCGGTGACGAGAACGCCGCCCTCCTCCACCAGCGTCTTGGCGAGCGTCTTGGAGTTGGTCAGGCACTTCTTGGCGTACTGCTTGAATTGGTCGGTCGCCGCTTCCTTCAGGGTGTAGGCGACGGCGGCGACCGTGTTCATGTGAGGCCCGCCCTGCAGCCCGGGAAAGACCGACTTGTCGATCTTCTTGGCGTGCTCCTTCTTACATAGAATCATGCCGCCACGCGGGCCGCGTAGGCTCTTGTGGGTGGTCGTCGTCATCAGGTCGAAACCGAAGTCCATCGGATTCGCCATTGCGTCTCCGGCGATCAGGCCGCCGATGTGCGAGACGTCGGCCATCGTCAACGCGCCGACCTCATCGGCGATCTTCTTGAACTCGGCGTAGTCGTAATCGCGCGGGTACGATGTGTAACCGCAGAGGACGATCTTGGGTTTGGACTCGATCGCCATCTTGCGAACCTCGTCGAAGTCGATCTTGCCCTCGTTGTCGGGATCGGTCTTGTAGCGCACGAAGTTGAAGACCGTACCCATGTGGGAGACCGGGGCGCCGTGCGTGAGGTGGCCGCCGTGCGAGAGGTCCATTGCGAGCACCGTGTCGCCGGGATCGAGGAACGCGAAGTAGGCCGCTTGGTTCATCGGCGAGCCGGACAGCGGCTGGACGTTGGCGTGCTCGCTGCGAAAAACCGCACAAGCTCGCTCGCGTGCGAGGTTCTCGATGACGTCGGTGTATTCCTGGCCGCCGTAGTAGCGTCGGCCGGGATACCCCTCCGAGTATTTGTTCGTGAAGATCGATCCGAGAGCCGCCAGCACTTCCGGGTATGTATAGTTCTCCGACGGGATCAGCTCGACACCGCTGCTCTGTCGGGCTTCTTCGCCCACCAGCGCGGCGTAGAGATCGGGATCGTTCTTGGCCAGTAGTTCGCGATTGGTATCCATTTTGTCTCCGCTCTGCTCGAGCCCACCGAAGATTGATGCGGAGCCGACGTTGCCCCACGGTGCACCACGTACGTCCCTATCCCCCCAAGCTCACCACTGCCCGTCCGGGCGTGTGTCGCCGCCGGTCGTTCACGCTTCGATCGCGAAGGCCACTCCGCCGCGCAGCCCGGGTACCGGGGCTCTCGGCTTGGCCAGCCGCAACGTCATTCGGACCGAGCCCGGCAGGC
This sequence comes from Candidatus Binatia bacterium, assembly GCA_028282445.1. Taxonomy (GTDB): domain Bacteria; phylum Desulfobacterota; class Binatia; order HRBIN30; family CADEER01; genus CADEER01. The sequence goes on from JANQHZ010000770.1 coordinate 1,496, forward strand.
GCGCGCGCATCGCGCGGGCGATCTCCCAGGCCATACTTTCGACGGTGTTGAACTCGCGCGCCGAAGTCACTGTGCGGGCGAGATCGGAAAGCTCGGCGTAGCAGACGGTATCGGCCAGCTCGTCCGTCTCGCATGCGCGCGGCGGCGCGTCGAATCGCAACGCCAAGCTCAGGAGCACCGGTTGTGTCGTCGCCCGCTCGCCGGCACTGCATCCGAGGTGGACCCACAGCTCGAGGTCGTCGATCGACAGCTCGCCGCCGAGCGGTCGGGTCCGGTTGTCCTCGACGAGGTGATTGGTGATTGCATCCATCAGATTCTGCCTTCCGTGCCGACACCGGCACCTTTCCACCGACGAGGTGTACATCTTCTAGATTTCCCACCGTGATGCAATCCTATTGATAAGTAAAGTTAAGTAACTTAAGAGTTTTAGTTAGTGAAACTGAACGATCTCGACTGGAACAAACTGCGGGTTTTCGTCACCATCGCGGACAGCGGCAGCGTAACGGCCGCCGCGGGTCTGCTCGGCCGGACTCCCTCTGCAGTCAGTCAGAGCCTGACCGGTTTGGAGCGCTCTCTCGATACATCGCTCTTTCACCGGGTCGGTAAGCGCTTGATCCCGACGGCGGCGGGCGAACGCCTCTGGCGGGGCGTACGGGAGCACCAAGACAATCTGCTCGAAACGCTGCGCGACATCGCGGTCAGCGACGAGGTCCCGCGCGGCGTGGTTCGACTGGGGTTGTTTCTCGGCTTTCCGCGTGCGCGTCTGGCCTCGTTGGTCGCGGGTTTCAGCAAGAGCTACCCGGAGACCTCGACCCGGCTCGTATTCGCCCCGGAGTCCGACCTCGATGGCCGCCTGCTGAGCAATCGCCTCGATTTGGCGATCTCATTCCGGCCCTCGGGGGAAGCGCTACCGCATATTTCATCGACCCAACTCTTTGAGCAGGAGTTGGTGCTGGTCACCGGCAAGGACTTTCTCGAGGAGCCGTTCGATCCGGCTCAGCTCGCCGACGTTCCAATCGTCGACTACTACCAGAGCGCCCCCCTGATCGAGCGCTGGTTGCGTCACCACGCACCCCGGCGCCGACTCGATCTGCGGGTGGCGGTATGGGCGGCGACGACGGACCTGGTGGTGGAGTTGGTCCTGAAGAATGCGGGTGTCGGCGTCGTTCCGCGCTACCTGGTCGACTCCCATATCGGCCGCGGTCGGCTTCGCGTCGTGCGCAGTGGGCGAGCGGAGCTCACCGACTCCATCTGGCTCAACGAGCTCTCGGGTGCACGGCACGATGCGGCCGGGCGGGCGTTTCGCCAAGCGGTTCTATCGGAGCTGTCGTCGGCGACCGACCAATGACGAAGACATTCGACGACCGGCCGCAGGGTCATCGCGATTCCGTCAACGGTGGCGGACGCGCAGTCAGCTCGTCGTACGGCTGCGACAGCAGCGCAAGCAGGTTGCGACGATACACTGCGTTGTCGGGTTGTAGGCGGAGGGCTTCCTTCTGCGCTGCGATGGCGATCCAGGGGTCTCCCGACAGCACCGCCACGTTGGCGACGTACTGGTAGACGATCGGCGACTGTACGCGGCGGTTGATCGCGACGGCATCGGAGAGGAGATTCTTGGCGTTGCCGAGGTCGCCGCTTTCGACGGCGGCTCGGGCGCGGTCCGCCAGAGCTTCGACGCGGCGCCGCGCATCCGCATCCTGGGTCGGCGGTGTCGGCGCCGGGCGCCAGGTCCGAATAGCCGCGTCGACTAGCGCCTCGGTGTCGGCCGAGCGCGGCAGCGGCTCGGGCCAGAGCGACCCGAGCCGGTCGTCGCGCTCGAAGAAGTGCACTTGCAGCGGGCGCTCGTAGATCGTGCTGTACGGAATCCGTCCCTGCGACACTACCGAGGCGAAGCCCAGCTGAGCGGACACCACCGCCGCGCCGGCTGGATTGGCACCGAACGGCCGGCCGAGAAAGCGCGCCAGCGGTGCGAGTCGGTCGAGCTCCGGCAGCTGGCGGCTTTGCAGGCGGTAGAAGAAGCGAAAGTAGGGGTCGTCGGCAAGCTCGTGGTCCCCGAGGTAGAATGGAGTGCGGTCGCCGGTGGTGTTGTACCAGAATATCCGCTTTGGGCGTCGATCGACCACGTAGCGACCCCAGCCGCGCCGATGTCCCGCCCATCCGGTCGAAACGATGTAGGTTTCGCGCCGCGCGATGGCGGCATCGGTGAGTCCGAGTGTGTCGATCGCCGGAAGTCGAGAGTAGAACGGGATCGCGCCGGCGGTGTTTACTGCGATCCAATCGCCTTCACCGAGCTCTTCGGCGAGCATCTTGCCGACGCGGATTCCGTTGCTCGTCGTGCGATGCGAGATGAAGGCGACCATGCGCTGATCGTCGGCGTGAGCGGCGACCAGCGCGATCGCGATGGCGGCGGCCGCCGGCAGCGCGCGCAAGCGCGGCGACAAATGGGCGGCGCCGATCGCGATCGCCCACGACAAGAGCAGCGAGCACAGGGCCAGAGTCGGCAAGAGGAATCGGTAGTAAGGCATGAAATCGCCGCCGACGAGGATGACGTAGACAATCTGCGCCGGCGCGATCAGCGCGATCGCCATCGCATAGGGCGCGGCGCGCAGGGATCGGATGGACCTGCACGCGAACGCTGCCAGCGAGAGGGCGGCGACGGCGTGCAGCGGATAGGCGGCGGCCCAAAGGCCGACACTCTTGAGGCCGGTCAGGAGTTGCTCGCTGCCACCCGTAACCTTGGCGTAGTAGGTGTTCGGGAGCACTTCGCCGTAGAACCACAACCGCCATCCGATCAGCGTCGCCAGGCCGACCGTGACCGAAAGGGCGTTGATCCCGTGCCGGCGGGCCACTCGTGCGACCGGACTGCCGGCGGCGATATCGGCGATGGCGAAGGCTGCGGTGGCGACGCCGAAGAGGTAGGGAGCTTCGGGGCGCGTCCATGTGAGAGCGATCCAGAGCACTGCCGATGCGTGCCCCGAGCCGGTGCTGCCCTCCCTCCACAGTAACCAGATGGCAGCCAGGAAGATGGCGCTGAACGGCACCGTTTCGAATGCGGCGACCGACCAGTAGGCCAGCGCCGGACCGGTGACGACGAACACCGGGGCAAGCGACCGGCCTTCGAAGCGCGGTCCGATGGATTCGAGGCTGCGCACCAGAATCACGACTGCGACTCCGGATACCAGTGATACGATCCGCGCGAACCAGATCGGATCGAGGCCGGCGCCGAAGCACAAGCTCGTCAGCAACACCCACGAGGGGTTGCTGTAGCCCTCGACGTACTCCCCCGGGTTGAATACCGGCCCGATGCCTTCGGCGAGGTTGCGCGCGTAGCGCAGGCTGATGAAGGAATCGTCGATCAGGTAGTCGCGGAAGTACCACAGATTCCAAGAGAATCCGGCGACGGCTGCGAGCGCCGCGAGGGTGAGAAGAGGCGAGGCGAACGATCGCGGGCGGGCGCGTTGCATCAGCCTCGTGTATCGGCGTGCACGTGCCTCTTCGAAGCGAAGAGCAGGCATGAAGCCAACAACATCGCGACGATCACGTTTCGATAGAGGAAGACGGTCGCTTCCCGGTCTTCGAACAGCCGCATCGCGTAGGATGCTGTTTCGGCAACGAACATAAGACCGAGCATGGCTGGGCGATTGCGAAACTGAAGCACCAAGAGGACCAGGGCGACGTAGTAGTAACACGCCAGATCGAGTGCGACGAACAAGGGAATAAGCCCGAGAGTCATGCTGTCGACCGCGTCGCCCCGGTCGGACCTGCGGAATAGCCACAACATGGCCAGCGGTAGAGCCGTTACCAACAGCAACGACCGCAGCGTGTTTCCGTCGAGTGCTTGCTCGACTCGCGATGGCAGCTCCGCGACCAACGGCTGCAGTAGGCGGGTGAGTCCGACGGTGTTGAAGGCGACGTTGCCGACGTGTCGCTGCATATTGTCTTGAAAGTGCGCCCAGCTCTCGAGCCCGCGTGGGCTTGCGTAGGTCAGCGCGAAGAGCGCGACGCCGGTGAGGACGAGTCCGGCAACGAAGCGGAGCAGATGCGGCTGCGCCTCACCCCTCCTCCACCGCTGGATCAACGCAGCGAGCGGGCCGAGCGCGAAGAACGCCGGGAATACCCGCAGGGCCGTTGCCACAGCCAGCAATGCGCCGGCTCCGGCGGGGCGATTCTTGCGCAGCAGGCAGGCGGAGGCGAGCAACGACGCGAACCAGAGGTGCCGCAGGATCGCTCCCCCCAGCCATCCAAAGCTCGCGCCGAAGAGTACGAAGAAGTAGATCGTCGCGATCAACGCGACCTCGATGCCCAACGCCCAGGCCAAGATCGCGAATGTGGCGAGCTCGAGCAGCGGATCGATTGCGCTCAGGGCCCGGATGCCGCGCTCATTGCCGGCGGGAACCAGGTTGGCGAGTGAGCCGCCGAGGATCGTCCAAAGAGGGGTCGGGTTGTACCCGAAGTCGAGTAGGACCTTTCGATAGAGCGGGCCCATCGCTCTGCGAAAGTAGCCGACGTCCGCTTGAAACTCCTGCCAGCGAGTCGGCGTGAAGGCGGCTTTGACGACGTCGCTCTCGCGCAGCGCCGCCTGCGCATCGAGCAGCGAGTTGTCGCGCAGGTTGCGGATCTCGCCTCGTATCGAGCCGGGACCGACGCGGTCTGCCTCGGCTCGAATCATCGCGACGTAGAGGTCGGCGTGCGCGATCTCTTCGAAGTACTTGGAGCCGAGGTAGTAGTGCGCCACGTCGTGGAGATGGACGAACTCGCGAACGCCGCCGCTGCCGTGAAAGGCGAGAAAGTTGGAGTGAACGAATCCGGCGCTGGCTGCGAGGGCGGCGAGGATTACCAACCGCTGCCGCCGATCGGTGAGCGCTCCGAGAGCGCGGGCGGCGAGTACGGCCGCCGTGGCTGCGGCGAGCAGCATCTTGACGCGCTTGAGATGGTCGAAGTCCATGCCGCCAACCGCCGCCGACCACACCGCGATCGCGCCGGCGAGCGCCAACAGCGCGAGGCGCACGCTCCAGTAGCGCATCCAGCCCAGTCGACACGCCGCGAGGAGCGCCGGCAGCATTAGTAGGAGGACGGCTGGGACGAATGGACGATGCATTTGGCTGACCTTGATTCGAGTCGTCGATGAAAATAGTCAGGCCAGCGTTATCACCCAGTCGGAGAGGAGTAATCCATTGCGCCGGACCAAGAAGAAGCTGAAGGACGGCCGAGGCGGATCGGTCAGCGCTTCGGTGATGAAGCCCGCCGGATATCGCCCCGGCAAGGACCCGCTCGTAGTGCTCGCGCATGGAGCCGGTGCCGGAATGGATCATCCCTTCATGACGTCGATGCAAGAACGACTGTGCCAGCGCGGCGTTGCCGTCGTGTTGTTCAACTTCCCGTACAAGGAGAGGGGCGGGAAGGCGCCCGATAGCCGCAAGGTCCTCGAGCAGTGCTACCTCTCGGTCGTCGAGCAGGTGCGGGCCGACAAGCGGCTCGATCCGGGTCGCCTGGTGATTGGCGGAAAGTCGATGGGGGGGCGGATCGCCACCCAGATCGTTGCCGGCGGCTGCCGCGTCGAGGCGGTCGTCCTACTTGGGTATCCGCTCCATCCTCCTGGAAAACCAGAGAAAATGCGCAGCGCACACCTCCCGGAGGTGGCGGCGCCGATGCTCTTTTTCCAGGGCACGCGAGATTCCCTCTGCGATCTCGACAAGCTCCGGCCGGTGCTGGGGGGGCTTTGCGACGTCACATTGCATGTCATCGACGACGGTGACCACTCTTTCAAGGTCCTCAAGCGCACCGGGCGCGATCAGGACGGGGTGCTCGACGAGATCGCTGAGGTCGCCGCGGACTGGCTGCGGACAGTCTAAAAAACTACAAAATGCCGCCTTCTACCTACCCAGCAGATGCATTTGCATCAGCTATTTTCTTGACTGAGGGGGGCAGAAACGGGGTAGGTTGGGAGACTTTTCTGACCGGTCCCAGTTTTGTCGTTGTCGTGGAGGGGGCCAGTCTGGTTTCCGGGGGGCAACATGAGCGAAGAAAAAAAGACCGGTCTTCCCGAATTGCGGAAGAAGCCGCTGGATTTTTTGAGTCCGGCCGAAGCGCGGCAAGCAGTGAAGCCGGTTGAGGCGCTCGATACCTCGGAAGCGGCGCAGGCACTGCGAAGCGAACCGAACAGCGAGAAGATGTTGCTTGCGCAGCATATGTCGCACGCATCGCACGGGTCTCACGGCTCGCACGGAAGCCACGGTTCGCACGGTTCTCACGGTTCGCATGGCTCGCACGGGAGTCATGGTTCGCACGGCTCGCACGGGAGTCACGGCTCGCACGGCAGCCATGGCTCGCACGGATCTTGGTAAGGGGGGCGCGATGAGATCTCACAACCGAAAGTTTGTCGGGCTGGCGGTGTTGGCAGCCGTCACGTGCACGTTCGCTACCAGCGCCTCCGCGCTGATCATCTCCGGCGGCCCGGTGTACAACTTGCCGGGAGGTGGCAGTTGTAGTGTTTCGGGCGCCCCGCCGACGGGTTCGGGCGCGACCGTTACCTGCACCGGCGTCAATCTGGACGCGCATACCGAGGTCTACTTCGGCATCAAGAACAACACCATTCGCAACGGTAATGCGATGGACGGCAATCTGAACTCCGCGGCCGAGACCATCAACTTCGTTAGCGGCTCCGGGACGGTGATAAACTATAATGGTACGACGACGATCAATAACGCGCGGGGCAGCTCGTCGCAGTCGGTCACCAACACTGTCCGAATCACCAGGACCTCGGGTTCGACGACGATCGTTTCGACCGGAGGGAACCCGGCGAACAGCGGGTTCGGCGATATCGACCGTGTGTTTCGCCTCGACGGCAGCGGTACCAGCGCCAGCTTTACTTTCGACATCGATGTGCTGGTGACGACCTCGGGCACGGCCTGTTCGAGCACCAACGGTCAGGCGGCGACCGCGTACGACAACTGCAGCTCCAACGCCGGCGTGTCGCTCGGCCAACGCAGCAGTGTCGATCTCGCCTTCTACTATTGGGACTGCGGTGACGGTTCGATCGCCAGCGGCGAGCAGTGCGACGAAGGTGCCGCCAACGGCACCTCTGGATCGTGCTGTACCTCGACCTGCACATTCAAGAGCTCCGGCACCACGTGTCGTGGGGTGGCCGGTTCCTGCGACGTTGCCGAGACTTGTACCGGCAGCAGCGGTTCTTGTCCGGCCGACGCTTTCCTCGCGGGCGGAACGGTGTGCCGTACCGGTTCCGGCGACGCGTGCGATCCGGATGAAACGTGTACCGGGTCCAGCGCTTCGTGCCCGTCCGATACGATCACGCCTTCCGGTACGGTGTGTCGCACGGGCTCGGGCGACTTCTGCGATCTCGATGAAACGTGTTCCGGAATCGCCGGCCAGGCATGTCCGAGCGATTCGGTCGCTCC
>JANQHZ010000788.1 GCA_028282445.1 Candidatus Binatia bacterium
CGGAATCGACTCCCCCTCGCGCGGCTCGTAGGCCTCGCCCGCTCCGCGCAGCACGTGCCCGCCCATGCGGTATACGCTCTCGAGCGGGACCCAGATGACCCGGTCGATCGGTGTCCCGGTCGGCTCGAGCACTCCGACGACGGCGAAGACCTCCGCATGCTGGGCTGTCTCGTCGTAGATGAGCCCGTGGAAGGGATTGAACGCGCTCCCCAGACCGAGCCCGGTCTGCCGCGCAGCAATGCTCCCCAGCACCGCCTCACGCCGTTCCGGGTCGAATAGGCGCCCGCCCTCGGCGATGGAGACTTGACGGCCGGGGCGCGTCTCGAAGGTCGAGAACAGCTTCTCGGTCGTGCCGACGATTCGGGTTCCGCGATAGTTGTCGCCGACCGCGTACGGCACCGCGACCTCGACGCGAGGGTCCGCAGCGATCGCCTGGTAGAGTGACCAGGGGATGTTGCCGGGGGAAGTTTCGAGGTGAAAGACGCTGTTGAGGACCAACTGCAGCTGACTGCCACGCGCGCCAAGGACGGCATCGAATCCACCGCTCCCGGTCGTAAAAGCGGCGTACGCCTGACGATCGAGGCTGAACACCGCCAGTACCAGGCCAACCGCCAGTGCAACCGACCCGGTCGTTACCAGCGTCGAGAGTCGGTGACGCCAGAGACTGCGCCGCACCATCGGCAGCACCGAGCCCACCCGCGCCGCGGCGCGGAGGCGTGCCGGGTTTCGATCGCCCTGCCCTGGGCCCATCATGCCTCCGCCCCCACACGCTCTTCGTCGAGGCCATCCCCTCCCATGCCGAGGTATGCAAGGTTCAGATCCTCGAGGTGGAGACAGCGGTCGAAGTGACCGAGAATGCGTTCGTCGTGGCTGACGAGAAGCAATCCGGCATCGATCTCGCGACAAACGTCTTGGATCAAGCGCACCACCGACTGGGCCGCCGTCGGATCGAGGTTACCGGTGGGCTCGTCAGCGAGGACCAGGGCGGGACGAGCCGCGATCGCGCGAGCGATCGCCACGCGCTGCTGCTGACCAACCGAAAGCTGCGACGGCCGGTGATGGAGGCGTTCGCCCAACCCCATCCGTTCGAGCAGCTCACACCCTCGCTCGATGTCCACCTGCCCGCAGAACGACATGCCAAGCGCTACGTTCTCCAGCGCCGTGTAGGCTTCGAGCAGGTTGAACGACTGAAACACGTAGCCGATGCGCGAGGCGCGGATGCGATCTCGCTCGGCCTCGGCCCCTTGCGGCATCTCCTGGCCGGCCACGCAGACGCGACCAGCGTCGGCGGCAACAATACCTGCAATCACGTGTAGGAGGGTCGTCTTGCCGCAACCACTGGCGCCGCGCAGCGCGAGTTGCTCGCCCGTCGCGATCGAGAGCTCGTCGACCCGCAGGACGAGCTTGCGCTCGCCTGATGGCGTAGCGAACCACTTCTCGATCTCGGCGACTTCGAGAGCTTTCACGGCGCACGCTCGACGCGGTGGGCAGTGAGTCGATACAAGCTGAGCACCATCCCGCTGTCGATCTCCTCCCCGACCTCGAGCCGCCCCGACACGCGCATCGGCTCGAAGGGTTCGAGCTCCACGCGATCGCCCGGCCGCACCTGAACCATGATCCACTCGTTCATGCTCGTCGCGTGTCCAAAAGCGCAGTCGAGCTCGTTCTGCGCGAACAGCAGGAACGAAGCGATCCGGTCGCCCTCGAGCTCAGCGGGCACCGCGAAGCCGCGCACGCGTACCATCTTGCCGTCGAGTGCGCGCACCGCCGCCGGCAGCTTCTGATGGCGCTTGGCGAGCGCCTCGGCGCTGACGTCGTCGAGCCCGCCGAGGCCCGGGTCGTCATAGAAGAAATCGGCCAGCACTTGCCACTCAACGGTGGCGTAGCTGGACACGCTCGGCACCGGCTCCGGGTCGATCGCTCGCGCGGTCGCGCCGGCCAACACACTACCGAGCAGTGTGAGTACCGCGATCGCTATGGGGCGGGCGCGTTCGTGCCTCATCAGTCGCTCACTCGCCAAACCGTCACGCCTCCCTCAGAGTCATCACGCCCCCTTGAGAGTCGCCCACTCGCCACACGGTCACGCCCCCCTGAGCATCGAGAGCAGCAAGCGCGCGCCCGTCCGGCCGCCAGCCTAGTTCGGCGATCACATTCTCCACAAGCGCTGCCCCTACCGGGCCACCTTGTCCATCGTTCTGAAGCGACCAGACAACGACGGCGCCATCGCGGGCTCCGGAGGCGAGGAGCTTCCTGCGGCGGGCGAAGACGAGCGACGTAACAGTTTGAACATGGAGATCCAGATAGCCGGGCTGTGTGCCCTCGGGACCACTTCCCTGGAAACTCCAAACGGTCACCACTTCTCCGCCGCTGGTAGCCAACAGAGTGCCGGTGTCATCGAACGCCAGGGACGACGGTTTGCCGGCATATCCTGACATCATGGAGTCCTGCCCGGTCGAGCGACGCCAGAAGTGCACCGAGTTGTCCTGGCTGCCGCAAGCCACGACATCCCCATCCGGGCTCAGCGCCATCGACACCAAGGAACCCGTCCATTCGAGCTTCTGGCGAATCTCCCCGCTGGACCCGTCGAAGAAGGTCACTCTCCCGTAGCAGGCCGTCCCCAGCTCCCCGGCGCTCGACCAGGCGATCGCGCTGATGGTGCTGGGATGATCCTCAGATCGCCAGACTTCGCCTCCGGATTCACCATAGACGCGCACCTGCCGCGAACAGGAGGCCGCCAGCCATTTGCCATCCGCCGACCACGCAAGGTGCTCCACCCAACCGTCCCCTAGGTCGATAACCTGCTTTACCTGACCTTCGGCAACGTCCC
>JANQHZ010000303.1 GCA_028282445.1 Candidatus Binatia bacterium
CGGAACGACCGCCACCGGGCGGAGCGCCAAGGTGCTCCACACCTTCTACGAAATGGACGACGGTTCCTGCATCGCCTTCTTCGAGGCGCCGGACACGCCGTTCGACTTCAAAGAGCAACACGATTTCGACCTGCACATCGCCCTCAGCGTCGACGCGGCCACCCTGAACAAGATGCTGGAGAAGGGCCGCGCCGAGGGTGTCGATACGCGCGGCCCGACCGATCACGGGTTCATCGAGTCGATCTACTTCCGTGACCCAAACGGCTACGTCGTCGAGCTCACCTGCCCCAAACCGGGCGCCTCGGGCTTCGACCGCGAGGGAGCGCGAGCGTCACTGGCCGATTGGCAGAAATCGAAAGCCGCCTGACTCCCGATCCCGGCCGCTGGTTGCGCCGGGCCTCAATCGATTCGACGCCACCCGGGTTTCTTGTCGACGTGACTGCGCCGCGGCACGACGTCGTTGCGCCGGTCGACGTGGCCGCGCTTTCCGCCGCTATCGCGCAGGCGGCGCCGCTCGGCACGCTCGCGTCGCTCCGCGCTGTCTTTCGAAGGCGATGCCGCATCGGCGGGAACGCTCACCCCGACGGCAATGGTACCCACCAACAGGGTCGTGATCGCCGTGCGCACTGCACGCAGAGCAAGCCGTGGTCCATTCGCATTTGGTCTCATGCTTCACCTCACCTCTCGGTCACTGATTGTCGCTCGGCAGCCGGCATTCCGGAGCCTTCGACTGGTGAGGCGTTAATTCGGCATTAACAACGTTGAAGCGCGCGAGACCAGCGAGAGCTCGCTCAAAGGCTCACATCGATCGCCTTCCAGCTGCGCAGCCTTGCACGCGCGATCATCGTGCACAGAGATGCCGCCAAGAAGAACACGCTGACCAACCCCCAGGCGAGCGACCAGGAGTAGCGGTCCGCGGTGAGGCCGAACAGCATCGGCCCGAGGGCCGCGCCGAGATAGGTTCCGGTCTGGGTGAAGCCGGTGGCCGCGCCGGGCGCGGCGGGGTTGTTCTTGATCACCGCGAAGTTGAACAGACCGGGCCATCCCCAGCCCGCCGCGAAGACGAAGGGCACCGCCAGCGCAAAGACCGACACCGACTGCGACAGCAAACCGAGCGAACCGAGCGCCCCCAACAACAGCAGAGTGCCGACGGCGAACAGGTGTCCGCTGCGTCGATAGTCGGCGTGGTAGCCGAGCGAGATCCGGGTCGCAATCGCCAGACCCGAGCCAAACGCAACCAACCAACCCGCCGACGCATCGGCCATGCCGATACGAGCCGCGCCCGCGATCGAAAACGACGCCAGGCAACCGGCGCCGGCAGCCCCCAAGCCGATGGTAATCGCGAGTAGCAGCATCGCGCCTAGCGGTGCGCGTTCGTCGGAGTCGCCCGCGGACGAGGCTGCATCGGCAGCGACCGACGGTACCAGCGCGGCAGTTGCCGCCGCCACCGCCGCGCAGATCACGAATGACCAGCGCCAGCCGATCGTCAGCGCCACCAGCGGCACGGCGAGACCGCCGACCAAGGTGGCGGCGGGGATCGCCGATTGCTTGAGCGCCAAGGCAAGCGCTCGCCGGGAGGCGGGAATCGTGCGCGTCACGTACAGGTTGGCCGCGGGCTGGCAGAGCGCGTTGCAAACGCCACCGAAACCGAGACAGGCGTTTAAAGTCGTGAAATCCCGCGCCGCCGCCACCGACAGCAGGCAGAGCGAGCTGGCGACACCGCCGAGTCGAAGTGCGTTTGCCGGACCGAGATGCTCGGACAACCGGCCCATCAGCACCGAGGTGGCTCCCCCGGCCAGGAAGTAGACACCGACCGCGATCCCCAGCCGCTCGATGGCGAAGCCGAGCTCGGCCGAAATCTGGAGAACCAGGGCCGACGCCAGAAAGACCGGCAGCGCGCCGGCGCTGGTCGTGATGAGGGCGACGCCGAGCCGCCGCACGGCATCGCCTCTCACCGGATTGTGCTCGAGGCCCAGGTCAACGCCCGACGTAGCTCAGCGACCGGGCGTCGACCTCAGAGCTTCTCAATGAGCGACGGCCGCCGGCGCGGCCTCGCCGTTCGCCTCCGCGGCCTTGCCGCTGATCAGCTGATTGAGCAGCTCGACCAGCTCGTGCGGCGGCGCCACCTCCGGCTCTTCGACCGAGTCCTTGAGGTGCTCGAAACGCAGAAGATCCATCTTCTCGTAGGCTTCACGCACGCGCGGCGTCAGGAGCCCCAGACGCTTCAGGTTGGGGACGATCTTGGAGAACATCATCTGCCGGAAGCCGACCATGAACGGGGTCTCTTTCGCCCAGGCGGTCCAGACGTCGACGTCCCACCCGAGCCGCTCGAACACCGGCTCCATCAGCAGGCGGTCGCGCAGCAAGTGGGTCGCCTCGATGACGAAGTCCTCGCGCTCGCGCAGCTCGCTCGAGCTCATCTCCTGGTAGAGGTCGTTGAGAGTCAGCACACCGAAGGCGACGTGGCGCGATTCGTCCTGCATGACCCGCGTGATGAGATCCTGGATCAGCGGCTCGTCGGCCATCTGCAGCTTGGTGGTGCCGAACGCCGCCAGCGCCAGGCCTTCGACCATGATTTGCATGCCGAGGAAGGTGATGTCCCAGCGCGAGTCCTTGACGATGTCGTCGAGCAAGGTGCGCAGGCTGGGGACGATCTCGTAAGAAACGCCGAGCTTCTCGGTGAGGTAGCGGTGATACACCTCAACGTGGCGCGCCTCGTCGGCGACCTGGTTGGCGGCGTAGAACTTCGCCTCCTCCCACGGAACTCCCTGAACGATCTTGGCGGTCGCGATCAACGCGCCCTGCTCGCCGTGCAGGAATTGCGACAACATGAAGGCGTTCATGTTGAGCTGCATGCGCATCACAGCCTCGTCGCTCATCTTGATCGGCGGGCCCATCATCTCGTTGACCATCGCCGCCATGCCGTTGTCGAGTCGCTCCTGCATCATGCGCTCGATGTCGACGTCGATCGTCCAGTCGAGATCGTTGGCGTTCCACGCCAGGGTCTTGCCCTTCTCGTACAGCCCGAGGAGATTCTGTCGCTCGAGCTCGTACTTCCAGTCGAAGACGGTATCGATCGTCGCCTTGATCTCACGAAACTCCTCGCCGTCCGGGAGCGGCAGCGGGTTGTGTTGGGTGTAATCCATGACGTCCTCCGAATCGGCTAGCGGTAGTCAGCCGTCAGCCTTGGGTTGAACGGCGCGCAACGCGCCGCCGGCCGCGGTCTCTGCCTTACCACCGCTGGCCACGGTCTCTTTGATTCCGACGTAGCGGAGAAAGATGGTGCTGATTTCGTTCTTGAGCTCTTCGTCCGAGAGCGCGCGCCCACCGGCACGAGTGGACTCCAACAAGACGTGTTGCTGCATGATCGCGAGCGCCGTCTGAATCCCCAAATCGATCGCCAGCGTCGGATCGGGATGGTCGAAGTCGTCGCATCGGGTGAGCAACAGGTCGCGAATGCGGTCTTCGGCATCGCGTCGGAAGCGCAGCGCATCCTCGCGAACGGCAGGGTCCTGGATCGAGCGGTAGAGGAAGGCCAGCATCATGTGGCGATGGAAGTTGGTCACGTCGACCAGCTCGTCGACGGCACCGCGAACGATTTCGGCCGCGCTCGCATTCTCCCAGCGAGCATTGTCGGCGACCGCGTTCAGGTGCTCCGACAGATGATGAAAATGTCGTTCCTCGAGCGCCTTCAGCAGCTCGTTCTTGTCGCGGAAGCGAGCGTAGAATCCGCCCACCGACGATTTGGCGCGGCGCGCGACTTCCGGAATCGAAAGCCCGGCCAACCCCTTTTCGGCGATCAGCTCCTCCGCCGCCTCGAGCAAGCGGTAGAGAGTTTCCTCGCTCCTCGCCTGCTTGGGGCCGGAAACGGAGCGCAATTGGGTTCGTCGGGCAGCTGCCATGAGAAGTCGCAAAAGAAAATCAGAATCCGATTCGGATTCTTAGCCGAAAGCGATCGACGTGTCCAGCACTCAATCGCAAATCTGGGAAAAAGCCCCTGC
>JANQHZ010000893.1 GCA_028282445.1 Candidatus Binatia bacterium
GCCTTGCGGTACGTGTCGACGAAGCGCCGCAGGATTCGATTCGACCAGCGGACATCTTCCTTCTCCACCGACTCGATCAAAGCTTCTGCGGACTCGGGCGGAAAGTACCCGTGGTGCTTGTAGATGTTGATGCGCACCGTAAAGCCGGAAGCGTCGGCTTCGGGGTGGAACTGGGTCGCGTAGACGTTGTTCCGAACCCGGAACATCTGCACCGGGCAGGCCGCACTCGTCGCCAGCAGTACGCTGCCGGGTGGGACGGCGTCACAGGCCTCTTTGTGGCCAACCAATACGCGCAGAGTTTGCGGCAATCCGGCGAGCAAACGATCCCGCTTGCCGGCCTCGGTCAGCTCGATGTCGACACCGCCTACCGGCTCCCCGAATCTTCTGGAGATCGACGCCCCCAGGTGATTGCCGAGGAGCCCATTGCCCGAGCAGCAACCGAGAAAGGGAAAGTCCTTCTCGACAACCTCCCCGAGCAGCCGATCGAAGGAGGCCTCTACCCGCAACTGCGCCGGAGACTTGTCCGGTTGAGGTGTGCTGACGTCGTAGGGACTGCCACCGACGATGATGCCGGAGTAGCTTTCCAAATCGACCACCGGCACACCGCTGCGTTCGACCCGCAGTCGCACCGATTCATCCGGCTCGAGTCCACCGTGATGACGAATGGCCGCCAACTCGTTCTCGGCAGTTTCGTCCTCCGGACGAAGTTGAAGGATGAGAAACGGCTTGGACACCACGCGATCTCTACCACACTCGACCGACGGTCGCGCCGGGCGGCGCTATCGATCCCTGCGGTCCCGCGCAGCGGCGATCTCGTCGGCCAGCCGTCGCAGATCGGGCCGCAACAAGGCAGCGCCGGCCCGCATCGCCGCGTTGGCGATCGTCGCGACCACCGACAACAATCCAACCGCCATTCCGTAAGCACCGTACTCGAACAGACTTGCGGGCATCTCGACGTCCTGTCCCTCGATGATCATCGAGCGACTGGCTCGCGACACGGGTATGAGACGATCGATCAATCCGACCTCTCCGCCGCCGAGCAGAGCGACGACCTGGACCACGATCCAAACGGCGAGGCACGCCCCAGCGAGGACCAGTAGGAGACCACCGGTGGCGTACTTCGTCGCCCCCTTCCCTGGCTCAGCCATCAGCTCTCGCAGACCGCCGGCTCCTGCCAGGTGCCGTTCTTCGCGTAACGGACTTCGGGAATCAGCGTGGCCATCTCGGCCGAAACTCTACCGCAACTCCACATTACGACCAATCACCGTCGCCTTCTCAAAAAGCTGCAGAACCGAGACTTCGCCGGCTACCTAGGCAAGCGCGGCAGCCGATCCGAACGACGTCACCGTGAGTTGGCCTGGTGTGCCTACGCAGGTGCTTCGACGGCGGGCCGCGCAGATTGCCTTCGAGCAGCGGGCGACCCGATCAGGAAGCCCGTTATCAGTAGCGCCAAGGTCGAGAGCGCAACGCCGATACTCACTCCGATCGACTCGAAGTGGAATACAACCTCGTGGCTGCCCGGCGGTACCACGACCGCGCGAAAGGAAAAGTCGGCGCGCAACACTTCCGCGGGGTGGCCGTCGATCGTCGCTTTCCACTGCGAGGAGTAACGATCGTTGAGTACGAGGAGGCCGGTCTGATCGAGCGAGACATCGACCACGACCCGTTCAGGCTCCGACACCACGATCTCCGCACTTGCAGATCGACTACCGGGATCTACTTCCATTTGCTGCAGGACAGGAGAAGTCGACTCCAGCACTACGCTGTTGAACATATCTCGTTGCGGATCGACCGTTTTGGCGAGAGCTATCTCCGGTTCCGATGCATAGATCGCTCGAAAAACCACACGCGCGCGCGGCACCGGCTTCTGGTAAAAGACCAAGTCGCCCTGCGGCATCGTCGCGATCAGTCGGAAACCAGCTCGCTTCATTAGATTCGCTCGCTTGCTAGGCACGACCGCGATCCCAACACCGATCAGCGCTGCCAATTCCGGGTTCGCAGTAAGCCGCAGATTGTGGGAAGAAATCGGCCACACAGGATCGAACTGGCGGAGCAGATCGTCGATCCTCTCGGGTAGTACCGCCGGCTCATATCCAGCCGCAAAGTTCAATCTGTGCCGGAGCGG
>JANQHZ010000918.1 GCA_028282445.1 Candidatus Binatia bacterium
CGAGGCGGCACAAAGTGAGCAAAGTCGAATTCCAACATCTCTTCTCCCCGATCAAGGTTGGCCCGATGACGGTGCCCAACCGCATCTGCGAAACCACCAACACCATCAACTCGTCTCAGATCCCGGGCGAGATTGACGACAACTTCATCGCGCACCACGTCGCCAAGGCGCGCGGCGGTACGGGCTGGATCGGCAGCGAGACTTGGCTGCTCAACTTTCCATTCCCGCCGGAGACGCCGGACGAGGTAGGACTCTCGGTTGGTTTTGCCGCCCATCAGGCGGCGTATCAGAATCCGGCCTTCCACGAGGGGATGAAGAAATTCATCGGTCAGGTGCACGACGCCGGTTCGGTGGCGATCGTTCAATTGACTCACTTGAGTGCGGTGTGGTCGCCGTCGGAGATCCCGGTGATCGGAGCGCAAGACCACTGTCCGCACGAGCTCGGCGACGAGGAGATCGAGGCGATTCTTCAGATCTACGCCGACGCGGCGGTGGTGGCGAAGGACTGCGGCGCGGATGCGATCGAGATCCACTGCGCCCACGAGACGCTTGGCTACAGCTTTCTGTCGCCGGTGACGAACCGCCGCACCGACAAGTGGGGCGGCGGTCCGCAGGAACGTATCCGCTTTGTCGTCGAGGCGCTGACCAAGGTACGGGGTGTCGTCGACAACGACCTCGCGCTGGGCATTCGTATGAGCGGCAAGGAGTTCCGCCGCGGCGGTTTCGACAACCTCGAGTCGCGCGAGATGACATACTACCTGGGCGAAACCGGCCTGCTCGATTTCGTGTCGGTCGACGTCGGCCACTGTTGGGGGTCGCCGTCGTACGTTCCGTCCTCCTATTTCGCACATGGCGAGTTCCGCGAGTGCGGCAAGGCGGTGCGGGCCGACCTCGGCGACGACGTAAAGGTCCTGTTTGCCGGTCGCATCAACGACCCGGTGATCGCCGAGGAGATGCTCGCGGAAGGATACTGTGACCTGATCGGAATGGTGCGCGCCGGCATCGCCGATGCCGAGTTCGCCAACAAGGCGCGCGAGGGCCGACTCGGCGAAATCCGGCGCTGCATCAGCTGCACGCGCTGCATCGACGAGGCGTCGGAGCCGATGACCTTTCCCTACAAGCCGCGTTGCTCGATCAACCCGGTGATCGGCAACGAGGTGCGTTGGCAGAACGAGTACGGTCCGGCCGAGACATCGAAACGCGTGGTAGTCGTCGGCGGCGGTCTCGCCGGCTGCGAGGCTGCGCGTATCGCCGCCGAGCGCGGTCATCAGGTGACGCTCTTCGAGCAGGGCAAGCGGCTCGGTGGACAACTCAACCTCGCCTCCAAGGCGCCCGGGCGCGACGACTTCGAGGATCAGATCTATTTCGAAGAGAACGAGATGGACCGGGTCGGGGTCGACGTCCGGCTGCGCACCGGTGCCGATGTCGAGACGATCAAGTCGCTGTCGCCGGATGCGGTCGTGATCGCGACCGGTTCGGTGCCGCGTGTGCCGCACGACGTGAAAGGCATCGATCTTCCCCACGTCGTGCAGGGGTGGGATGCGATTCGCGGTGACGCCGACGTCGGCGACCGCGTCGCCATCGTTTCGCAGGAAGACTACTACGAGACGCCGACGATCGCCGAGTATCTCGCGCACAAGGGCAAGCAGGTCGAAGTATTCCACAAGTCGACCCAGCTCGGCTTCGAGATCGCGCGTTACTCGGTGGCGATGGTGCTGGCGCACATGGAGAACGTCGGCGTCCAGGTCACGCCGAATCTGGTCCTCACCGAGATTGACGCCCAGGGCCTGGAGTTCGTTTCGTCTTTCGGCGGTGGCCACACCTATCGCAAGGAGGGCTTCGACACTGTCGTGCTGATCTACGGTTCGGTGCCCGTGCACGGCTTGTACGACGAGCTCAAGGCCGACGGCGAAATCCCCCAGCTGTATATTGCGGGGTCGGCCTGGATCCCGCGTTTCATGGCCGAAGCGACCGAGCACGGCGCGACGATTGGAATGGCGATCTAGAGGACCCGTACGCACTGCGCGCTCGGTTGGGCTCGCGCCGCCAGTCGAGCTCGTCAGCTCCCACTGCGCGCGATCGTCCCGACCGAGAATGTCCCGGCTTTGGAGTGTGGCTTGAGCGTCGAAGATGTCGATTGAGATCCGAGAAAAATTCGAAGTGGCCGCGCCGATCGAGGCGGTCTGGCAGTTCATGATGGACCCTGTGAAGGTCGCGCCGTGTCTGCCCGGAGCCAAGCTGGAGGAGGTCGTCGACGAGCGTAACTTCCTCGGTGCGGTCAAAATCAAAATCGGTGCGATCACCGCGCAGTACAAGGGCAAGGTCGAGCTGACCAAGGTCGACGAGGCGGCGCACGTCGTCGAGATGGTCGCCGAGGCTCAAGAGAAGAGCGGCGGATCGGCCAAGGCGGTCGTGACCAACACGCTGAACGAGACCGCGGGTGGCACCGAGGTGCTGGTCGAGGCGACTGCCGATCTGACCGGGAAGGTCATGCAGGTCGGCAGCCGCATGGTCGAAGGGGTTTCGAAGCAGCTCTTTCAGCAGTTCGCAAAGCGACTGAAGAAGAAACTCGAGGGGCAGCCGGGTGCGGCGGCCGCGCCACCTGCCGCCGCTGCCGAGGCCGGTCCGCCACCGACCGACGTGGGCGCTCCGCCGGCGCCGCCGCCGGTCGCCGAGCCTGAGCCGGAAGAAGAGGCTCTGTCGATCGTCCCGCTCGTCCTGCGCGCCATCTGGGATGCGATCGTCAACTTCTTCCGGTCGATTTTCGGAGGGAGATCGAAGGGTTGAGCCGAGCCGAGAACGGTTGAAACGAATTTCCGACTCGGAACACTAGGTCTGAAAAGGAGAGGATGGCAGCCGCAGCGGGCGATTCGCGCTCGCTGTGGGATGTGCCGACGTGATCGATGGAATTTGCCGAGAACCAAGCGTTGGAAGACCTCCTGGTCGTCGAGCTCACCGACGAGCTCTTCGGCGGCGTTGCCGGCTCGATGCTGGCC
>JANQHZ010000925.1 GCA_028282445.1 Candidatus Binatia bacterium
TGCATGCGTTTGCCGATCGACGGCACTTCGGACCAGAGCGCGACGATCTCGTCTTGCGAAGCGACGACGACCGGATCGTAGACCTCGCCGGTTGCGACCCTCACCCGATCGCGCCACGTCGTGCCATTGTTGGCCGAGCCTCGGTAGAGCAGGGTATGGGGAAGCCAATCCGGAGCCGGACCGTGCACCGCCCAGAGCGCGTGGACACCGCCGCGATCGTCGGTTGCGAGGACCGGTCGGTTGGCCGCTTCCCGATCCGCGATCCCCTCGAAGAGAATCACGGGATCGTCGATGTCCTGTCCGTCGCGTTGCATTCTACGGTAGCGCGCCGTGCCGGAGAGCTCGCTCCAGGCGACGTGGACGATGCCGCCTGGCGCCGTGCGGATCGCACCTCCGGACGCGTGAGGGTCGGACAATCGACGGTATTTGCCCCAGTGTTCTGAGCGTGTTGCGTCCGACACGTGGGCGTGGCGGTATTCGATTTGATGGTTCCGGCCGCGCCAGATGGCGTGCAACCACCCGCCGTCGCTGATGTCGACGTCGATGGCGTCGAGTAGATCGGCTCGGTCGGTTCTCGAGACCTCGTGTGACTCGGACCAGCGTCCTGTCGTGTTGCGCAGATATGCGAGGCCGTTGACCTGGTCCGAAGGGATCGAGAGCGGGAAAGGGGCGGCAAAGAGCAGGTGTAGCCCCCCGGCGCTATCGCCAAGCAGGATCGGTCGCCGTCGCTTCGCTTCGACTTGCACGACGACTTCGGCGGAGCCCCAAGTGATCGTCGCGGCCTGATCGGTCGGTGCCGGCGCCGCATGAGTTTGCGTTGGCGATGCGGAAGAATCTGCGTCGGCATTTGCGACCTCGGACCCTGTCGCGAGCGATAGCAGGATCGCCGCCATCGCGACGTGGAAGTGGAGGCCCAACCGCGCTAGTGTCCGTTGCGGACGTGGAAGGTGACCGGAGGCTCGGGTGGCGGGGATGCGAATTCTGTTCATTTCGACCTGGTTTCCATACCCGCCGGACAATGGGTCGAAGATACGAGCGTTCCATCTGCTGCGCCGGCTCGCTTCGCGCCACGAGATCACACTGCTCACCTTCGCGCAGAGTGGAGATGGCGATCCCGTTCCCGCCGAGTTAGGCGACCTGTGTGACTCGATTCGTGTCGTCACTCGAAGACCATTCCAACCCGACCGTTCGCGCGCGCGCCTCGGATTCCTCAGCGCGACGCCGCGCTCGCTCGTCGATACCCGTTCCGTAGAAATGGAACAAGCGATCTCTGATGCGCGCGCTCGGCAAGCATTCGATGTCGCCATCGCATGCCAGCTGCCGGCAGCCTTCTATGCGCCGGCGCTGGCCGGCATCCCTTCCGTCGCCGAAGAGATGGAGTTGGGCGTGCTGCACGATCAGGCGCGCCATGCCCCCGGTCTGGGACACCGGCTCCGTTACGGTCTGACATGGTGGAAGCACCGGCGTTACCTCGCGACTCTTCTGCCGCACTTCGATCTCTGCACCGTGGCATCGCGGGTCGAGAAGGAGCTCCTCGAGCGCTTCGTGCCCGCAGCGCCGAGGGTACACGTCGTTCCCAACGCGCTCCCACTTGCCGAGTACGCGAAGGTGACCGAAGCCAAGGATCCCGAGGTGGTGGTGTTCGCCGGTGCGCTCTCCTACTTCGCAAATCTACACGGCATCGAGTGGTTCGTCGCCGAGGCCCTGCCGCGGATCGTCGACGAACGACCCGAAGCACGACTGGTGGTGACCGGAGATCCGGCCGGGGTGCGTCTCGGCGCTGCGCCGTCGGTTCGGCAGACCGGCCATATCGCCGATGCTCGGCCGCTCGTAGCCGCCGCTTCGGTGGCGATCGCGCCCATCCTCGAGGGCGGTGGGACTCGCCTCAAGATCCTCGAAGCGATGGCGCTGGGGACTCCGGTCGTTTCGACACGCAAGGGCGCCGAGGGGTTGGAGGTCGAGGCGGGCGAACATCTCCTTCTCGCCGACGATCCCGATGAGTTCGCACACTGCGTCCTGAGGCTGCTCGCGGATCGGGAGCTATCGGCGAAGCTTGTCGACAACGCTCGCTCGCTGATTGCGCGGCGCTACGACTGGGAGATCGTCGGACGGTATTTCGAGCAGCTGGTGACGGAGGTCGCCGAGCGACGGCGCTGAGGCGGTCGACGACGCCGTCGTCGCGGAACCCGCTCGGCCGTTCCTACGGGGGGCTTCCGCTGCGCCACGCGCGCAGCGCGTGAAGCAATCGCGAGGGGAGCAGGGATCTCGACCACTGGTTCAATGGTTCGCGCTGGCGCAGGAGCTCCGGGCGCAGCACCATCGCGCGAGACAGATGGCGGCGCGCGGCACGGGTGTCGCCGGTGCGATACGCGATCATCCCGAGCGCGAGGTGTGCGGTCCCCCGCGCGCGCTTGTTCCCCTCGGGGATCCGGACCAGCGTCGGCTCAGCCTGGTCGAGTAGCAGGAAGAGATTCTCGGCGGCGCGCGAGACCTGCTCATCGATACGCACCCGGCGCTGCCCGCGCGGCCGCTGCCCGAGTGCGAGCGTGTAGAAGAGGTCCAGATCGCAAGTCAGCTCCGGGTCGCACGCGACGGCGCGACTGAGTGCCTCGCCCGCGGCGGCCCGGTCGCCGTGCACCAGGAGGCGGTTCACTGCCGCATAGCGGTGAGCACCACCGTAGCCGCGACGTTTGTCGGCCGGCCAGGCGGACGGCTCCCCGGTGGCTCCGTCGAAGTGTTTGTCCATGATTGCCAGCGCCGCCGCTTCGCCGCCGGCGACATCGCTGGACAGGCTGCCCTGGTGAATGCGATAGCGCACGAGCAGCTCTGGAATGCCGGTGAATTTCGCTCCTTCGCGCGTCATTCGCAGCCATAGCTCCCAGTCCTCGCAAAGGCGGAACACCGGGTCGAAGGGGCCGGGGGTGGGAAGCTTGGTGCGATCGGCCAGAACCGCGCTGGGGACCAGGAAGTTGGTGCGCAGTAGAGTTTTGTAGGTTTGGCGGTCGGGGACGACTCGATCGGTGACCTGGGGCAGGTCATTGCCGGATTCGTCCATCATCTGCGTTCCGCAGTACACGACCGTGGCCTCGCTGTGTTCGGCGACTCCCACCATGCGTTCGAGGTACCTCGGCAGCCACACGTCGTCGCTGTCGAGGAAGGCCATGAACCGCCCTCGTGCCCCGCTCACACCGGCGTTGCGCGCGGCGGCGAGCCCGGCGTTCGATTGGCGGATGAGGTGAAGCCGTCCTTCAAAGCGGACGCGCCATCGCTCGACAACCTCGTCGGTAGCGTCGGTCGAGCCGTCGTCGATGAGGATGACTTCCAGATCAGTGAAGGTCTGCCGAGTAACGCCCTCCAGCGCCGCGCTGAGAAATCCGGCCTGGTTGAAGGTCGGTAGCACGACCGAAACCGCTGGTGACTCTACGGTCATTGACGGGATCGTTCCCTTGCGGCTCGTCGTATGGTGTCGCGCATCGTCGCGAGCAGTTTGTCCGCTGTGGCCGACCAGGAATGGCGCTTCAGTGCCCGCCTTTGGGCTTCGCGTCCCAGCCGGACGCGCAGGCTGCGGTCTTCGAGGAGTCGGGTCAGGGCCGCGCCGAGTGCCCCGGCGTCGCCGGGATCGTAGAGCAGCGCGGTTGCGCCGTCGTCGAGGAACTCGTCGATGTTCGGCGTGGCGGGTGCGGCGATGGGTAGGCCGGCCGCCATGTACTCAAAGGCTTTCAAGTGGCAGCAGCCGGGTACCGGCTCGATCCCGATGACTGCGATATCGCTGTGCGCCAGAAGGTTCGGGACATTCTCATGGGGCACGGAGCCGGTGAAGTGGACGCGCTCGCGCAGGCCGGCTGCAACGACTTGCTGCTCGATCCGGCCGCGCAGCGGCCCATCGCCGATCAACAGCAACCGCGTGCACGGGTGTTGTTCGGCGATCCGGCCGAAGGTCGAAACGATTCCTTCAAGCCCATGCCAGGGCTTGAAGGAACCCGTGAATGCGATTGTAAGTCGCTCTGGGTCGGCGCGCTCGCCATCGACACCAGCCGCGGCGAAGCTCTCTACCTCGGCACCGTTGTGAACGACGCTGATCTTGTCGGCTGGGATCTGCCAGCGTTGCCGGGTGCGCTGCCGTAGGGCCTCGCTCACCGTGACGACGTGGGAGGCGTGGCTGAAGATCGACCGGTTGAGCCTTTCGATCGCCAATCTCTGCGGGGGTGACAGGGGGAGCCCCAGTTGCTTGTATTCCTCCAGCACGTCGCCGTTGACTTCGAGCACGATGGGAATGCCCAGTCGGCGCGCTGCCAAGACCCCTCCCGCGTTCATCAGCCAGTAGCGCTCGTACAGGACGTCGCAGCCGGCGAGGCAGGATGTGCAGGCCCGGGCGAAGCGATCGCTTTCGAAGAGGTTCAGGTAGGGGAGATGCAATCGACCCTGGAGTCCGCGCACCACACTCTCAAACCCACGAGCCAGGGGTGCTCGAGGTGGGGCAGGACAGATCTCCCAGGAATCGAGATCGTCCGACCAGCGTGCGCGGGTGCCGTCGAGGGTTACGGTTCGCACCGAGTGACCCTGTCGCCCGAGTGCGCGAACGACTGCCTGGATATGAAGCACCGAGGCCGAGGGGTTGTCGGGTCGGTAGCCGTCGTACTGCCACAGGTACCCGATCGAGAGCGCTCCGTCAGATCGCATAAATGTTGGCCGCGCTCATCGGGGGCCGGAGCCGTGCCCGACCTCCTCGATGATCTGCCGAATCCTGGTCGCTGTGCGACGGATGTTGAACTTGCTTAGGACTCGTTCCCGCTGTGAATCGCGGCGTTGGGCGCGCTTCGCCTCGTCGAGGTCGAAGTAAAACGATAATTTCTCTTCGAGCTCGCGATCGGTGAGGTAGAGAAACTCTTCGTCGAGCATCTCCTCGGCACCCGGCCAACGGTGGGCAAGGCAGAGACAACCGCTGGACATCGCCTCGAGCGCCGAGACCTGCAGTCCCTCCGAGTACGCATTGGAAATGAAAACGTCGATGTTGGCGTACCAGCCGGCGGCATCCTCGACCGGGCCATAGAAGGTGACGTTGTCGGCGAGGTCGAGATCGGCGACGAGCTCGTGTAGGGCGGCGCTGTAGTCGCGGTGCCAGCCGTGCTCGCCGCCGCCGATGTGGAGATGCAAATCCGATTGCCTTCGAAGCAGCTCGGAGAAGGCCAGGATCAGTTCGTAGACGCGTTTGCGCGGAGTCAGGTGGCATAGGATGCCGATGTCTCCGGAAACCGGTTTCGCCCGCAAGGGGAAGCGTTCCGGGTCGACCGCCTCGTAAACGACCTCCACGCGGGCGGCGTGGTCGGGGTGCCGGCGCACGAATTGTCGCCGCTTGGCTTCGCTCACCACGATGATCCTGTCGACGTTCTCCCAGGTAACCTCCGATGCCCACCGGTAGAGCTCGTAGCGATGCATCCGGGTGACGATGCCGCTGCGCCCTGGGCGTCGAGTCGCCGCGGCCAGCAGCTCGCTGGCCCACTCGAAGAACACGACATCGTTGGCGGCGAGAAAACGCGTCAGATCGGATTGGAACAACGCTCGGTTGACCCGCGTGTTGAAGATCGGGAGCGACGTTTGTCGGCGCCGGAATCGACTGACGACGTGCCGGCGTTCGAGCTCCTCGACGACTCCCTCGAGAAACCTCCAGGTTTCCTCATTTGCCATCCCGATCCGCATC
>JANQHZ010000955.1 GCA_028282445.1 Candidatus Binatia bacterium
CGAAGTCGTATCGGTGGATACGTCGAGCGTTCGGCGACGCTGCGATCGTGGATCGATGGCGATTTGCAGCCGAAGTCCATTTTTCGGCCAGGCCTCTAGGTCTCGAGGTGGACCGTGCAGTTGAGCGCTTCGACTCGCCACGGCGGCTTGGCATCGACGGTCGTGACCGAAGTATTGTCAAAGCCGACCGGCACTTCGCTGATATGGGAAGTCTCGAGCAGGCGCGATACCAGAGAGTGCAGCACCAGTCCGTGGGTGACGACCACAACACACTCGCCGGCGTCCGGCGGCGTCTCCAATAAGCGCTTTTGCATGTGCCTCCAGACGCCGTCGACCCGATGGTGGAACTCGCGCCAGGTCTCGCCACCGGGCGGTTCGTAGTCGCGGTCGAGGATACTGACGTCCAGCTCATCGTAGGGCAGTCCCCGGATGTCTCCGTAATTGCGCTCTTGAAGGTCGGCACGTAGGGTGATCGGCACCTTCAGCACCGACGACAGAGGCTGGGCAGTCATGGTCGCCCGACGCAACGTGCTACACAGAATCGAAGCCGCTCGTTTGCCCGCAAGCCGGTCGGCGAGCCGTTTTGCTTGCTCGATCCCACGTTCGCTGAGAGGTGTATCCGGCGTCTGCACGACTCGCGCGGCGTTCGATGCCGTTTCCCCGTGGCGAACCAGATAGACCTGCATGGCATGAGCAACCAATCACAAACAGCGACGATTCGCCATTTCGCGTGGCGTCGGGTCGCCGCAGCGGCAACTGTACTGGCGATCGGCGTCTCCGTCGCGGCGGGACAGGGCGAGGAGCGCGCCGACGCGGCAAAGATCGACGCAACCGCGCGGCACATCGTCGACCGCGTCGACCGGATGCTGCGGGGCGAGTCGAGCATCGCGCACCTCTCCATGGAGATTCAGTCGAAGCACTGGAAGCGCACCCTCGAGGCCAAGGCGTGGTCGAAAGGAACCGAACGCGCACTCATCCTGATCCTCAAGCCGGTCAAGGAAACCGGCACCGCCACGCTCAAGGCCGAGGACAACATCTGGAACTACCTGCCCAAGGTCGAGCGAGTCATCAAGATTCCATCCTCGATGATGATGGGCTCGTGGATGGGCAGCCACTTCACCAACGACGACCTCGTCAAGGACAGCCGGATGATTCGCGACTACTCGATCGTGACCAGCTTCGAGGGCGACCGCGAGGGCAGTGCGGTCTGGGAGTTCACCCTGACGCCGCACGAGGACGCCGCGGTCGTCTGGGGCAAGATCGTCATGGAGGTTCGCCAGCAAGACGATATGCCCACCTGGCAGAAATTCTACGACGAGGAGGGCGACCTGGTTCGCACCATGACCTTCGGGCAGTACCAGCGCATGGACGATCGCACCGTGCCCACGGTCATGGAGATTCGCCCGACCGACTCGCCCGAGGAATATACTCGGGTGGTGTACGAACAGCTCGACTTCGACGTCGAGCTCGACGACGGGTTCTTTTCGCTCCGCAATCTGCGCGGCCTGCGCCCTGACTAACCACCGAGCTTTCCACCGCCCGGCACGGGAATGGACGATCGCTCACAGATACCGGCACCACGATCAGCCGGGCGCCAACAAGCGGCCGACTGTCCCCCCCGAGCACGCCACCGCATCCCAGCGGCAATCGCCCTCCTTCTCGTGCTTGCGCCGGCGCTCGGCAGTGCGATCGACATCACCACGCCAGGCGACCGAACCATTCGCGTCCACGGCTA
>JANQHZ010000956.1 GCA_028282445.1 Candidatus Binatia bacterium
TTGTTGAACTCCTTGGTCGCGGTCTTGTCGAGCTTACCCTTCGGGTCGGACTGAATGCACTGCTCCGGCGTCTCGAGAATCAACTTGCCGGAGGCAAAGCGAGTCGTGCACTTCTTGACGATCTTTCCGTGGGTCTTGGAAACCTTGCGGAAGCCCTTGCTGAAGGTGGTGAGACACTTCTGGTCTTCCTTGCCGACCTGCGCCGTCGCAGGGAGACTCGACGACAAAGGTACGAGCAGGGCGGTCGCGAGGAGGACGGCAACCTTGCCGATGGCTCTGCGGTGGTAGCGTGAACGCGCCGTGGACTGTTCCGGGACTTCGATGAGGCGTTGACGTTGCGTTCGACCCACCATCTTCATATTGCGCAGTCTCCTCGGTCAATCATCGACGCCTCGAGCTTTGGTCCCGGACTCGCAACGGGACGGTAACCTCGCCCCCCAAAACCCCGAAGCAACTGACGATCCCCCCTCTAAGGTTCTCGCCCAGAATAGACTTCAGTCTCTCCTATCGGGTACTGCGCCGGAGGCCCGGATGTCAAGGGAATTTGTACGGCTTGGACCATTCCACGAGACATTTCGCAAAGCGCTTCCCGCGGCGGCGCCGCCCAAGATTTCCTTCATTTTGGGGGATGAATCGGCCTCGCAAAAAGCCGCTCTTTGCATCGAGGTCGAGCGGCGCGGATAATCCGACCTCACTGGCGGGACAGCCGGATCTCGCGCTCGGGTAATGAACTTATCTAGTGTTAAGTGGGCGGTTCTCCTCGGCCTCGCGGCGCTCGCCGGCGGGTGGGCGTTCGGACCGCGCGATTCGCCGGGGGTGAGCGGCACGACCCGCAAATCGACGGCGCCGATCGTGCGTCGCACCGAGACCGAATCGGCCCGACCGCCGGTCGCGCAGCGAATCGAGCTCGAATCGGCCAGGCTGCCCGCCGCCACACGAGACACCGACAGATCCACGGCCGAGCGACGAGCCCAAACGCTCGAGGCGCGCCTGGCCGAGCAGGTCGAGAGGACCGCCGCGCTCGAGGCGCGCGTCGCGGAGCTCAGCCGCGAAGTCGAGCAACTTGCTTCCCGGGGCCCGGCTGCGGACCGCGCCGAATCCGAGATCCCCACCGCGGGCACGGCGACCGCCGCCGCGCCACCTGCCGTACCGCCGGCACCGCCCGCCCGAGAAGTCGTCGACTACTCCAAGAGCCGGGTGCAGCGCGCCCTGGAAGCGGCCGGCCTCGACGAAGACACCGCCGAGAGCATCAAGCTGCGCAACGATCGACTGGCCATGACCGAAATGTACTTGCGCGATCAGGCAACGCGCGAGGGTTGGCTCGACACCGAGCGGTTCCGCGAGGAAATGGCTGCGGTCGATTCGCAGCGGACCTCGATCCGCGACGAGCTTGGAGATGATGGCTATGACCGCTACCTATTCTCTCTCGGGCAAACCAACCGGGTCATCGTGCAGGACGTCATGCTCGAGTCGGTCGCCGAAAGCGTCGGCCTCAAAACGGGCGATCTGATCGTCCGCTACGGCGACACCCGGGTCTTCCAACCGGACGAGCTGGTGGCGCAGACCCGTCAGGGCGCGATCGGCGACGGCACCACGATCGAGGTCATTCGCAATCGCGAACGCTTTGAAATCGACGTGCCGCGCGGCCCGCTGGGCGTTCGCATCGGTCGCGCGCAGGACGATCCCGACGCGCTCCGACTCGACTGACCGAAGCCGGCGTCGCTCGCGGCGAGCCATTAGTCCGGCTCGCATCAAGCGAGATGCACTTCGGTCGGCGTCGTATCGAGGCCAAGCCGACGCCGCTCCTCCAAGTGGCGGTGCTCCAGCCGCTCTAGCTCGTCGAACATCGCCCTGCCGGCCTCGGTGAACGACGCGTTGGCGCGCAACATCTCCATGCCTTCGTGGTTCTTCAAATCGATGTCGGACAAGCGGCGATCGAAGTCCGGATGCGCGGCCAGCTCGTGCCTGGCGTCGCGCATTCGCCGGTAGAGCTCGGCAACGGGGAGAAAGGCGTGCACCGCAAGCATGATGCCCCACAGCGGGCGCGGGTCGGGGCGCACCGGGCTCTTGTAGCGCGGATGAAAGGCATTGGTGAGGAACTCGACGCTGTACGCCACGGCGTTGAACTTGTTGTGCTGGAACTCGTGGATCACCGCCTCGGTCATCGTCATGATGTTGGGGTGCAGCGTCAGGTAGAT
>JANQHZ010000965.1 GCA_028282445.1 Candidatus Binatia bacterium
GATGCGTTCTTCGCTCCGGAACGACTGGTCGCCGAAGGGGGCCTCGAGCCCCTCCTGCGCGGCATGGCTGCGCAGAGCTGCCAAGATGTCGACACCGCGGTGATCGACGATGTCCGCAACTTCCTGTTCGGACCGCCGGGGGCGGGGGGCTTCGATCTGGTGTCGCTCAACATCCAGCGCGGTCGCGACCACGGCCTGCCTTCGTACAACGAGGTACGCCGAGCCTACCGGTTGCGCCCGGCGGAGGGTTTCGAAGACATTACCTCGGACCCGATCGTTCAGGAGGAGTTGCGCGGCGTTTACGGCGACGTCGATCTGGTCGATGCGTGGGTCGGCGGCCTGGCCGAGGATCCCGCACCGGGAGCGATGGTCGGGCCGCTCATCCGCCGTGTCCTGAAGCGGCAGTTCGAGCTGCTGCGCGATGGCGATCGTTTTTGGTACCAGCGAGTGCTCAGCGGCGCGCAGTTGCGCGACGTCGAGGAGACCCGGTTGGTCGATATCGTCCGCCGCAACAGCGAGATCGGCAGCGAGATTCAAGACGAGCTGTTCTACGCAGAGTAACGGGCGCAGCGTACGTCTCGACGCCGCGCTGGGTGGTTATCCAGCCTGTTCGGCGAGGTTCGGCGGGTGTCGCCGAACCTCGCCGAATCTGCGGCCAACAATTCGTTGACATCTCTGCGCCGTTACCGCTAGACCGGGCAAAGCAAGAGCTACCTGTCCGGTAGATTCCATCGCCTCTTTACGCTTTTGCTGCATGCCGAAAGTGGGAGGGCCGGAGTCATGAGTATCCCCAGGATGGGACTCGCATTCGCGATGGCGATTGCGATGTCGACCACTGCCACGCACGGGCTGGTGCTCGGCAAACAGAGTCCCGCGCAGAAGCATCGTGCCGACATCGGAAAGCAGCTGCGCAAGTACACGCTCTGTCTCGCCAAAGCCGCGCTGACTTGCGAACGCAAGGGTGTCACCTCGGGCTACGAATGCGACCTCGCCGCCGGCGTCGCCGCCGGTAGCGTTCAGCCCAAGGCCGCCGGCAAGTTCTACGAAAAGGCGAACAAATGCCACGCCAACTTTTTCCCTGACAAGAAAGGCGAAGGCAGCAGCTACGATCTGATTGGATGCCCGGGGGACTGCGACGACACGGCGCCCGGGATCCAGCGGTGCACCGATATTGCTGCCTACGAGACCTACGTCGAAGACGGTGGCTTGGCGCAAAGTCTGCACGGGGCTTTGGGCGCGATCGCGACCGAGGTCGACGCTAACTGCGCTTCGTTTCACGGGACGTCGACCGACAGCAGCGAGGACGTCATGCTCGACTGCGTTGGCAACGATTGGAAGCACCTGGTCAAGTACGCCAAAGGCGCGGCGAAGTGTGTGAACATTTGCCAGAACGACTACAAGGACAAGAAGGGCAACGGTGGACTCACCGACGATCGGGTTTGCGAGGTCGATGGTTTGATGGCGGCGCCGGACTTCAATGTCTGCCTGGCCAAGAAGGCCGAAAAGCATCTGTCCAAGATCGAGGCGGCGGGGAATGTGGTCACCGCCAAAGAGCTCTATGACGACCTGCTGAACGGGCTGTTGGTGGATCTCTACGACAAGTCCGATCCGACCTCGGTGTCGATCGTGCCGGTCTGTAGTACCTGCGGCGACGACAATCGCCAGGGAGTCGAGGAGTGCGACGGGACCGACTCGCTCTTCTGTGGACTCGGCTGTGCCGCCGACTGCACCTGTCTCTGATCGCGGACCGGCGCAAACGAAAAAAGCCCCCAGGGACGATCGTCCCTGGGGGCTTTCCCGAAGATTCGCTGCGGCTACGAGGAGCGTCTACGCAGATAGAATGCTCCGAACCCGGCCAACGCCGCGGCGAGCGCAGTGAGTCCGGTCGCC
This sequence comes from Candidatus Binatia bacterium, assembly GCA_028282445.1. Classification (GTDB taxonomy): domain Bacteria; phylum Desulfobacterota; class Binatia; order HRBIN30; family CADEER01; genus CADEER01. Next base: position 1,891 of record JANQHZ010000965.1, read on the forward strand.
GAGCTTGCCGGCGCCATCATCGGTACTCTGCAGGTTTCCGCCAGCGACGGATCGCTGCAGCTGATGCCGCGCAGGAACTCGCTGTCTCCCGAGCAGATCTCGTTGCAATTGATCTCTCCGCCGGCAGCGAGGTTGGTGCAGGTTGGCCCGCCGGGAAAACCCGACGTGCTGGCAACGGTGTTGTTGCTCAGGCCCAAGCAAATGCAGCAGCCTCCACCACCCGATGCGTCGGCGGTATCGACGAGTGACGCGATCGAGACTGCGGCGGTGAGGGCAACGAGCAAGGTCAAAATCTTCGTTCTCATATTGGCCTCCGCGAGAGCTGCGTTTGTATGCCAAAAATCGAAGTGAAAGTCGAGTCGGCCAGCGAGGCGTGTCGTGGGTCCGATTGGGTCCTCAACCCCACAACACCCCATCCCCGGGACGGGAGCATCGATTTTCCCGTCACCGAGTTGCCCCCCCTTTGAAAAAGGGGGGGCGGGGGGATTTTGAGATCGACCCTTCCGATAAATCCCCCTCAGTCCCCCTTTTTCAAAGGGGGAGGTGTCTGGGGGTGACTGGGCGAGTCGCTGTAGGCTCCGATTCCGCTCACCGACCCTTGGGCTTGCGTCGCCCCGGTGTGCCAGCGATGGTCTGGGCGGAAGGGGGCTCGCATGATCGAGAAGACGATTGAGAACTGGCACAACCACCTGCGCGGCCAGCACCCGGGCGGGCTGGACGATCTCCTGGCCGACGACGTGGTGTTTTTGTCGCCGGTGGTCTTCACGCCGCAGCGCGGCAAGGAGCTTACCAAGATGTACCTCAACGCGGCCTTCTCCACCTTCTCGGGCGACGAAGTAGGCGCCAAGGCGGAGGCGGGCGAGGAGTCGTCGAAGGACTTTCACTACACCAAGAAGGTGTTGTCCGGGAATCACGCCGTCCTCGAATTCGAAACCGAGCTCGGGGGCAAGTACGTCAACGGCGTCGACATCATCACCTGCAACGACGAGGGCAAGATCGTCGAGTTCAAGGTGATGATCCGCCCGCTGCAGGCGGTGAACATGATGCACAAGCTGATGGCGGCGATGATCGAAAGCATGAAGGAGTAGCCGCGCCACCGTCTCCGCACCCGGTTGCCGACGGACGGATGCTTGCGTGAGGTCGACCGCCGATTGGGCCGCCGTGGCTGCTCTTGCCGCGGTGACGCTCCTATCGTTGACCCCCCTCGTTCGGTACCCCTTCGCCTTTCACGACGATCTGGTCGTTCCCTACTACGAGTCGTGTGAGCGAGTCGTTTCCGTATTGGGCAAAATGGGGAGGCCCGGGCTGGGGCTGACCTTCTGCGTCAACGCCAAGCTGTTTCCCGGCTTCGATCGCACGCATCGAGCGCGCCTTGCGTCGCTCGGACTCGCCGCGCTGTCGGCGGCGGGTGTGGCGCTATTCGCCATGCGCGAGAAGATCGCTCGGCTGGAATCCGCGATGCTGTCGCTGCTCGTATTCTCCAGTGTTGCCTCGGTCATGCAGGTTTTCTATCTGGCCAGCGCCGGGCAAGTGTACGGTAACCTGTCGGCAGTGCTCGCCGCCCTGTGCGCGCAGCAGGCGTACGCAATCGACCCTCGCCGGCGCCGGTTCGGTTACGCGGGATTCCTGTTCGCAAGCCTGTTCTTTGGTGTCGCGGCCTACGGCTTCTATCAGTTGTCGGGTGTCCTCTACTTCGTATTCGCGCTGCTGCCGCCCCTCGCCGCGATCGACCGGGACGACGGCGGGCGTCCGCTCGCCAGGGGGCTGTTCTACTTCGCGATAGGCCTTGCGACATTGCTCGCCTACGGCGTCGCTTTCTGGATGTTTCAGGGCGAGTTGCACTGGTCCGGGCGGCAATTCGATCCGTCGCAGTGGCTTGCGGGCATCCGTTTGGAGCGACTGGCCTACGCTCTTTTTGCACAGCCCTGGGGGATCGTGCCGCGTGTCTTCGCCCCGTGGTCGATGGTTGGCGGACCGATCGAGTTCCCGTTCCCGGTTTTTGTGGGCGTCTTTGTGGCGGCGAACTTGGGTATCGTGTTGAAGATCGTCGACAAGGTGGAAGGTTCGCCGTCGCGCAAGGTCGTCGCCGCGCTCTTCTGGCTGCCGCTCTCCATGGCAATCCTCGCTTTGCTCTACTCCCCGCAGATTTTCAGCGGATCCTACGTCACCACCTACCGGTCGCTGTTTCCGGTCCAGGCCTTCGTCGTGTTGGTCACCTTCGTTGGGACGATCATGCTGTTTGATCGATTCGCAAGACGCATCTATGCGGTGCGACTTTGGGCGCTGGTGGTCGTCGTGGTGGCGGCGCTCAATTTCCACGCCGCGCGCTCGGTCCTCGCCGAGCCGGCTCGTGCCGAGTTCGACTACATCGAGGAATCGGTCGCGCGGTCGATCGAGGCCGGAGCCGCAGGGCTGCCGGTGCGTATGGTCGTGCCGGAGTTGGCGGACTCCCAGCCCCACGACGAGTACGGCCATCTATCATCCTATTACACGACCTGGGGAAATCGTGACGCTCAGGTGTTGGTCAACCTCGCACGCACGAAGCTCGGCTTACCGATGCTGCCCCCTTGGATGTTCTCGTTCTCCGTTGGCGCGAACGGCGACCAGCCGCGGCGGACGGAGTGGGTCATCGATTTGTATCCGCTGCTCGAAACCGGGATGTACTTCAAGCATGCGCCGAGATGATCGAAACCGCAGCGAAGCCCTCGCCATCGCTCTTGCTGCTCTGCTTGCCTTCTCGGCGAGTAGCGGCTGCACGGCGACACACGACGTCGTCGTCGGCGAAGCGGAGCGGTCGCCGTTTGCAATCGCCGTCATCCCCGACACGCAGAACTACGTCGACTACAAGCACCAGCGCAGCGAAGGCTTCGCCGTCGATTCGAACGCCCTGTTTATTGCCCAGATGAAGGACATCGCCGCGCGCAGCGTCGGGCGCGGCGGCGAGGTCGTCTTCGTCGCCTCGGTCGGGGACGTCTGGCAGCATCAGAGCATCGAGATCGACGCCGACCATCGCGCGCGCGGTTTCGCGCCGATTCCCAATCCGATCTTCGCATCGTACATCCAGGCGGTTGAACAGACGCGGTCGTACGAGATCCCCAAGGCGATCGAGGGCTACGAGATCATCGCCGAGGCCGGCCTGCCTTTCGGCGTTGCGCCCGGCAACCACGACTACGACGCCATGTGGAGCGTCGCCGGGTTTCCGCCGGCGCTCGGCAAAGACCCGCGCAAGCTGACGATGACGCCGGAGGACCTCGGGATGCTGCACATCGGCGGTCTCGACAACTTCCGGTCGGCCTTCGGTGCCGAAAGCGACTTCTTTCGCGATAAGCCCTGGTACGTCGCCAGCTTCGACGGCGGCGCCAACAGCGCCCAGGTCTTCGACGGCGGCGGCTACACGTTCCTGCACCTCGCCCTGCAGATGCAGGCGCCGGACTCGGTTCTCGCATGGGCCGAATCGGTGATGGCCGAGCATCCGGGCGTGCCGACGATCGTCACGACGCACGACTACCTCGCCACGCGGGGTCGGCGTCGGGCAAACCCGATCGTCGACCTCGATCGAGTCGATCCCGACTACCACAACAACGCCGAGGAGTTGTGGAGCAAGTTGCTGAGCCGCAACGACCAGATCTTTCTGGTTCTGTGCGGGCACCATCACGGCCAGAGCAGGCGGGTCGACGACAACGCGTTCGGGAATCCGGTCTACCAGGTGCTCGCGGACTACCAGGATCGCGGCCAGGTCGGGCTCGATGCCGGCCAGCCGATCAATCGGATGACCCGCCGGCCGGTCGGGATCGGCGACGGCTGGTATCGCTTGATGCGCTTCGACCTCGCCGCCGATCCGCCTGCGGTGAAAGTCACGACCTACTCGAGCCACTACGGCGTCGATTCGCGCGATCTGGAGACCTACGCGCAGTGGTACAAGCGTCGCGAGAAACCGGATCTCTCCGACCAGGACTTTCACGCGACCGACGACTTCACGATCGTTCTCGAAGGGTTCCGAGAACGTTTCGGACCGCCGCGCTGAGTCTTCGAGGCCGCCTCACCACAGAGACGCGGGGGCGCCGACGGCGGCGGAGGTCGACGAATCGCTACGACTTCCGCTCGACGCGCCGGCGCGTCGCGTAGACTCCAAAGGCGGCGAGGCTCGTTCCCAGAGCCGCCAACGCGAAAGGCGACGCCGCCGGCGCCATCGTAGCGGCGTTCGCCTGGGCGCACCCCTGGACCTCGCTGCACGCGACCGGCACGAACTGATCGTTCTGACACGAGAGCGGGAAGCAAGTCTGGCTGCAGGCGTCGAAGCAATTCGAAGTACCGGAGACATCGACGCAAGCCGCTGGATCGGGCACGACGGGCGAGGGCGGCGACGACGTCGTGGCGTCGTCCTCGACGCAGTTGCATAGGCAGCAACCGTCGAGCCCACCGTCATCGGCCCAGGCCGGCCCCGTCAGCAATGCAATGGCAAAAGCGGCGAATGCGATTCCGTACCGAATCTTCATGGCTCGCCATCTACCAAAATCGGCAGCGGATTGCACGGCTTTGGCTGGCATGCGGTCGGGGTTTCTTGCCCGTTGATGCAGTCCGGTTGCGACGCTACACATCTACGAAATGGCTTTCATCGTTCGAAACGCCGAAGCCGAGCGGCTGGCATCCGAGTTGGCTCGGTTGACGGGGGAGACGAAGACGGAAGCGGTAACGCGGGCGCTTCGCGATCGGTTGGCGCGGCTGGCGCGGGAGCGGTCGAATCGAAGCTTGGCAGATGAGATCGACGCAATCGGTGACCATTGCTCTTCCCTGCCGGTGCTCGACCAACGTAGCGGGGACGAGATTCTCGGTTTCGCCTCGACAAAAGAGGCTGCCGAGGCGGAATCGCTCGTGCGCGAACATGATTGGATCATGGGTTCCGAGGTCTTCGGGAGAATGAAAAGGTAGTCGGCAATCCAGTCGTTGACGATGAGGATGCCGAACTCGGGCCCGGCCGTGAATTTACGGGTGCCGGCCGGCGTACGCATGGTCTTTGCAACGGACGCTTCCGTCTCTTCCAGGTCCGCGAGTATTCCTGCAGCGCGCTCGCAAACGTCACGACCCAGCTCGGTGACATTGAGCCGGTGAGTTGAGCGAGCCGGTGAGCTGAGCGCCGCAGGAGTTGCGCGCCGAGTTTGTTCTCCAGCCGCGACACAATCCGGCTGACGTGGGCCTCGCCGGTCTCGAGGCCGTCGGCAGCGGCCTTGAAGGATGCCCTCTCCTCGACCGGAACGAGCGCTCTCAATTCGAAGACCTCCATTGTTGTGCTCATCTACAACACTCTGTCTCGCCTGAGTGCATTTCTCTATAGCGAGGCATCGTTTAGTTTCGTGTCATTGGCGCACGTAGAAAGGAAGCCGACATGCCCGACACGCCCAGCATCAGAGCAGTAAAGGGCATTTTCGACGCTCAGTATGCAGGCGATTTCGAAACGCCTTTCGGCGAGTACCCCACGTGCACGGATATGCGGCGACCGACTCTACGAGAACACCACCAGCCATCGCCGAGGCCCGCTGGGCCGCGACACTTCCATCTGACATCTTCACAAGACTAAACGGTACGGAGGCGAAAGTGACCAAGACCGAAGGATATCGACTGAATCCACAGAGCTACAAGATCGTAGAGGTCGATGGCTACAAGATGAACGTCTTTGACGAAGGCGACCCCTCGCAACCGACCATTCTCATGTTGCACGGCTCGCCTCATTCAGCCGAGGAGTTTCGCTACAACATCCCGGCTTTGCGGGCCGCAGGCTACCGCGTCATTGCGCCGGATCATCTAGGCGCCGGCGGCTCGGAGCGACCCGAAGAGGTGAGCCTCTATGCCGGATCCAAAGACTATGAGCGCACCCTCGGCGTGATGGACGCGCTTGGCGTGAATAGGTTCTACGCCGAAGGCGGGGACCGGGGCTCTATCCCACTCTGGATGCTGGCCGCATTCCATCCCGACCGCGTCCTCGGTGTCATCAGCGAGAATGTCAGCCATCTAAACGGCTTCTTCACCGCCGGAATCGATCAAAAGCGCCGCTCCTGGTATATGTACTTCTTCCTGTTCGAGGCAGCCAAAGAAGCGCTCAGGGCCGATGATTGGGCGCTCGCACGCGCCTTCTTCGACTATCACCCCGACATGGAGCACTTCATCCAAGACTGGGATCGCCCGAACGGCCTCGAAGGCAATTGGCTCAATTGGTACACGGCAACAGTCCACCCGGATAACGCCCCGCAAATGGAGCCGCTGCCGGATGTGACCGTGCCGGTTCTGCTGCTCTACTCGATGAACGATCCATACATCGGTCCGGAACAGCTCACGATTGGCCGAGAGTTTATCAAAGGCCCGTATACGGCGAAGCGCATTGATGGCGCCGGCCATTTTGTCGCTC
>JANQHZ010000340.1 GCA_028282445.1 Candidatus Binatia bacterium
TCGTTCGGCATCGCGGCAAGATCGAGTCGACGATCAACAACGCCAGGCGCGCGATCGAGCTGGTCGACGAGAAGGGATCGCTTGCGTCGTACTTCTGGCGGTTCGAAGACCGCACGCCGTTCGCGGGTGTCGTCGCCAAGACCGACCGGTCGATCGAGCTCAGTCGCGACCTGAAGAACCGCGGTTGGACCTTCGTCGGGCCGACCACCGCCTACGCCTTCATGCAGGCGATGGGCTTGGTCAACGACCACCTTCCGGGATGCGCCGCGCGCTCGCGGGTGACCGCGGCTCGGCGAGCTTTTTCGCTTCCTTGATTTCACCACAGAGACACTGAGGACACAGAGAGCCCTCGGATCGTTTTCGATCCTGTCCCGATTGCTCGCGAGCAATCTCAAGTGTTGTGATCTGGTTGGAAATCTCTGTGTTCTCAGTGTCTCTGTGGTGAAGAATTTCCTATTCCGACGGCGCGGATCAGGGTGTTGATGAAACGGTCGATGGTTTGCGGGGCGCTTCCGTTGAGCTCGAGCTGGGCCAGCATATGTGCGCCGGCGATGCACAGGCGCGCGGTTTCTTCCGGGTCGACCGCGGCGACGATCGAGCCGTCTTTCGTTCCTCGCCGGATGGTGGCGGCGATGGTGTCGATGATCTGCTGCTGGAAGTCGAGGTAGAGCGGCCAGGTTTCTTCTCGCAGCGCGGTGCTCCAATCGAGCCAGATCAGCGCGTGATCGGGGTGGGTCTTGATCGACTCGGAGAAGCTGCGCGCGTGCGCGACCAGCAGCTCGGGGACATCTCTGGTGGCATCGCCCAGCCCCGACGCGAGCTCGATGTAGGTGCGCGCGACCTCGGCCAGCACGTCGCGCACGAGATCGGCGCGGGTGGGGAAGTAGACGAAGGTCGTCGCGACCGAAACTCCTGCTTCTTCAGCGATTTCCGCGTGTTTGGCGGCCCCGATTCCACGCCGGGCGAAGACCCGGACGGCGTGGCTCAGGAGCTCCGCGCGTCTCTCGTCACGGCTCAGCCGGCGTCTATGGGTTGTGGTTGCCTGGGCCACGAAAAATACGAAATCAGCTATTGACAGTTTTATCAACAATCGGCTAGAACCCCCACTATTGATAATTCACTCAATAGCCCGAAGGGGGATTTCCAATGACTTCGACCGACCGCTACGCAATCGCGACCGAGATCGACCACGCCGTGCCCGGCGCCTTCGATACGAACTTTCGATGGGAGTACGACGACGGTCGCGACAAGCTTCTCAACCTCTACCGAAAGGGGAAGCGGCTACAGTGGGATGCCGACGTGCGCATCGACTGGTCGCAGGACCTCGATCCGGAGAACCCCGCCGGGCTGCCCGATGAGGCGATCCCGATCTATTCCTGGGACGGGTTCGCCAAGCTGACCAACGAGGAGAAGGCGCGACTGCGCCATCACTACCAGGCGTGGCAGATGTCGCAGTTCCTGCACGGCGAGCAGGGTGCGCTGGTCTGCACGGCCAAGATCGTCCAACAGGTGCCGAGCATGGACGCCAAGTACTACGCCGCCAACCAGGTCGCCGACGAAGCCCGTCACGTCGAGTCGTACGCGCGCCTGTTGAACGAAAAGTACGAGCTGTCGTACCCGATCACGCCCTATCTGCAGACCCTGCTCGATCAAATCATCGGCGACTCACGCTGGGACATCACCTACCTCGGAATGCAGATTCTCATCGAAGGCCTGGCGCTGGCGGCGTTCCAGTTGATTCGCGACGGCGCGCAGAACCCGCTTGCCGCATCGATCAACGCCTATGTGATGCAGGACGAAGCGCGTCACGTCGCCTTCGGTCGGTTGGCGTTGCGCGACTACTATCCGCAGCTCACCGACAAGGAGCGTGACGAGCGGGAAGAGTTCGTCGTCGAGGCCTGCTACCTGATGCGCGATCGTTTCCTGGGGCGCGAGCTGTGGGAGACCCTCGGACTCCCCGTCGACGAGTGCATGGAGAGCACCAAGAGCTCCGAGTTGATGCAGCAGTTTCGCACCTATCTATTCACGCGCATCGTCCCCAACGTAAGGCACATCGGCCTGTGGGGCCCACGCGTGCAGAAGGCCTACGCCGACATGGGAATCCTCGGCTTCGGCGACTACGACTCCGAACAGCTGCAAGCGGAAGACGAGCGGGTCGCGGACGAGTTCGACCGCAAAATGGGACTCACCGCCGAAGCGCTCCAAGCCTAAGGACTTTTTCACCACGGAGGCACAGAGGCACGGAGATCTCTCATCCTGCTACAACCATCGATTTGTCTCGCGAAGAGTATCGGCGGCGGGAGACGATCTCAAAAGTCTCTGTGACTCAGTGCCTCCGTGGTGAAAATCATGAGACGGCAATTAGGGTCGTGTACTTGAAGATCTCGCGGTAGCCCATGCGGCGGTAGATCGGCTCGCCCATCGGGCTCGCCTGCAGGGAGACGAGTCGCGCGCCACGCTCGAAGCCGACATTGGTGACGGTGCGGGTAATTGTCTCGCCGAGGCCGAGACCTCGCGCGTCCTCGACCGTGCTGACCCAATACACCCCGCCGATACCGTGGGTGAGTACGACCAGGGCGCAGGCGACCGCTCGGTTTTCGCGGTAGGCGATGGCACCGATGATGTGGGGCGCGAGTACCGATGCGCCCTTGGCGAACACTGCCTCGGGCACTTCGCGGGGAAGTCCGTAGGTGCACCAGGAACGAGCTGCGACGTCGGCGAAGTCGCGGACGTCGTAGTCCGTCTCGACGATGCGCACCTCGACGCCGTTGGGGAGCGCGGCTTCGGGGATTGGCTGCTCGACTACCATCGCGGGCGGCGACATCAGCTCCGCGAGCCCGGCGGCGGCGCCGGCCTTCCGTAGATCGTCGTCGCGTGGGTCGGCGAGCGTCGCGAATCCGAAGCTGTGACCGAGCTGGTCGTAGAAGGCGCGCGCGCGCTCGATCGCCGTAGCCGCGGGCAACTCTGAGTCGAGTCGGATTGCCGTATTCATGGTCGGGTGCGGATGACGGATCGCGGTCAGCAACAGGCCGTCGCGTTCGCTCACGGCCCCACCCGAACGCCGGCTCATCTCACGCAACGCCTCGCGGTAGTTGAGGTCGGATACTTCACGAATCTCGCGCTCGTTCATGCCGCGCAACATAGAAGACACGCCGCCCAACTGGCGAGACCTTTCGATGCACGTAGAATCCGCGCTCCACTCCAACTCAACGTCTCCCTCGGAGGGGCTGCCGACAAGCTCGTGACTCGGGCCCGTGCCCATGCCCGTGCCCCGCTGAATAGTTCCACGTCGACGCCCTTGGAGGGGACGTTGAGGGGCAGTGAAACACTGCGTGGTGTCCGCGGATTGATCGCCGACCACAGCGCGTCATCAACTCCACGCAGCCTTCCGCTGGCCCCGCCCCTTCGATCCAGCTACTCCGGAACTATGAGATCCATCGTCTTCGGACTATTGGCCGTCGCGCTGGCGACCCCGTCGCTCGCGACCGATTGGGACGCTCTCGGCGCCGAGGCGACCGCGATGTTGCAGGAGTACGTGCGCATCGACACCACCAATCCACCCGGCAACGAAATCGCGGCGGCGCGCTTTCTGGCGAGAAAGCTCGCCGCCGAGGGGATCGAGCACGAGGTCTTCGAATCCGAGCCGGGTCGCGCGAGCATCCTCGCGCGGCTCCCGGGTGACGGCAGCAAGCGTCCGATCGTTCTACTCAACCACCTCGACACGGTGAGCGCCGACCCGGCGAGCTGGTCGCAACCGACTCACGGGGGAATCATCGACGACGGCTTCCTCTACGGCCGCGGCGCCATCGACTGCAAGGGGATGGCGGTGGTCGAAGCGATGGCGATGATCGCG
>JANQHZ010001048.1 GCA_028282445.1 Candidatus Binatia bacterium
AGGGTCTCGACCCGGTCGCCCGCGCGGTCGGCAAGACCGACCCGCGCCAGCATCTCATCGCAACGTGCGCTCAGGTCGGCGCCGCGAAAGCCGTAGAGCCGGCCATGGTGACGCAGGTTCTCGACTACCGTCAGCTTGGGGTCCACGCTCGGGCGCTGAAAGACGACACCGAAGCTGCGGCGCACCGCCTCGGGGTCGCTGCCAAGATCGGCGCCGAAGACCTCGATCGCACCCGACGTCGGCCTCACCAAAGTCGACAAGATTCGAAACATCGTCGTCTTGCCGCTGCCGTTCGGCCCCAGTAAGCCGAAAATCTCGCCGGCCGGTACCGAGAAGGTGACGCCGTCGAGCGCGGTCCGCTCGCCGTACCGGTGCGTCAAATCGTTTACCTGGATCGCAACCACCGCCGCATCCTGACACGGAACGAAGAGCCCCTCAATGTGGCTCGTCGAGTCGCATCGAGCGGGCCATACCTCGCGAGCAAGCGGCCAGGCAGCCTGCCCGGAACGCGGAAAACCCATCTCGCTGTCCTCGGAAACTTGTGAAGCCCGCAGGTCGCGGGTAGCCTGATTCGCAATGCGCCCCGTGGTCCTGCAACGCCTCGCCGCCCCCTCCCGGGTTCTCCCCCTGTTTTTGCTGTTGGCTGGATGCTCGGCTCTCGACCTCGGCGCCAAACCGGCGGCGCGCGGGGTCAATTACGCGGTACTCATCAACGGCGGCGGCCGACCGCGAATCAATTTTCAATCGCACCTCACCCACGTGCGGGGTTTTGTCGAGATCCTCGAGACCTATGGAGTTGACCGGGAGAACATCGTCATCTTCTCCGGCGACGGCAGCGATCCCGGAGCCGACCTCGCAACGCGAGAGGTTAACGAGGAAGAAGATTTCTGGCTGCTCACCAAACGCGCCCAGCAGGTTCTGCGACCCCAGATCGAGTACGTCGACTCCAAGGTCGAAGGATACGAGCTGCAACCGGCCAAACGCGACACGATTGAGCGCTGGTTCACCGACAACGCGCGCAAATTTCAGCCGGGCGACACGCTCTTCTTCTATGTAACCGACCACGGCGAGATCAACAAAGACGACCTGACCGACAACACGATCGTTCTGTGGAAGGAGACGATGAGCGTCAGCGAGCTGCGCGAGATCTTCTCGCGGCTGCCGTCCGGGCTGCGCACGGTCATGCTCATGTCGCAGTGCTTCTCGGGTTCGTTCGCCAGCCTGGCCATGGGCGGTCGCGACGTCTGCGGATACTTCGCCTCGAGCGCCGACCGCCCCGCCTACGGTTGCTACCCCGAGAACCGCGGTGTCGACGGGGTCGGCCACTCGCACCACTTCCTCAACGGGCTCGACGAGCTCGGCACCTTGCAGAGGGCTCAGGACCACGTTCTGGTTTTCGACGATTCTCCCGACGTGCCGCACGTCAGCAGCGACGTGTACCTGCGCCGGCTGCTGCAAGACCAGGCCGGCGAGCGCAACTTCGAGGACGTCGTCGACGAGCACCTCGCGATCGCCTGGCGCGACCGCGGCAAATGGGAAAGTGACATCCGCCTGCTCGACCGCATCGGCCAGGCGTACGGAGTGTTCAGCCCGCGCTCGCTCGCCGAGCTGCGCAAGCAGACCGAAGTGCTCCCCAAAGTCAGCAAGCAGCTGTCGACCTACGCAGACCGTTGGAACGAGGCGCTCGACTCGGTCCGCCAACAGAACCTGAACAGCTTCCTGGAGCAGAACGAGGAGTGGGCGGAGCGGCTCTCTCCCACCGAGCTCAAGGAGTCGACCCCGACAGAGCGTACCGAGCTCGCGTCGGAGCTACTCCGCCAACTGGCACCCTTCGCCCGCGCCGACGCCGCGCGCATGGCCCGCATGGAGCTACTCCGTCAACGCGCCGACGACGCCGGCGCCGCGGCTTATCGAATGGAAGTGCGGCTTGGCGTTCTGCTCCGCATGCACAATCTGCTGACCAGCATCGCCGGCCGAGTTTACCTCGAGGAGTCGGCGACCGATTGGCAGCGCCAGGAGTACGATCGCCTATACGAGTGCGAGAATCTCGAGCTGGTGGCTGTCGACGCAGAAGCCTCGACCTGGTCGCTGTTCGCGTCGCCGGAGCCAGCGCGCGAAGACATCGCCGACCCGGAACCCTTCCCCCGCCTCGACGACGATCAGAAGCTGGTCGAAACCGTCATGCCGGCTTGGATGGGAATCCGCTACCGCCCCCCGACCGAGGAGCAGCAGGAACGCGAGAAGCGAAAACCCGGCGCCGTAACCGTGATGACCGTGTACCCGGAGTCCGCTGCCGGCAAAGCCGGCCTGCGCGTCGGCGACGTCATTCTCGGCCCCCCCGACGCTCCCTTCGAAGAGCCGAATCAGGTTCGCGAGTGGACCATGCAACGCGAGATCGGTGAGCCCGCCCCGCTTCGGGTCAAGCGAGACGACGAGGTGCTCGAGCTCACCTTGCTGCCCGATCCCTTCCCGATCGAGATGCCGAAGCTGCCCGGCCCTCCCAAGAAGGGAAGCGCGGCGCCCAAGCTCGACCTCGAGCCCTACCGCGGCAAGGCAACACTCAGCTCGAGCAAGCCGACCCTACTCTTCTTCTGGGCCACCTGGTGCGGTCCGTGCAAGTTCGCCCTCCCCGAGCTTCTGGAAACAGCGCGCAGGGAAAACCTCGACGTCATCGCCATCACCGACGAGAATGCCGAAACTCTCGACAAGTTCTTCGAGAAGTTCGACGAGCCGTTTCCAAAACGCGTCGCGCGCGATCCGCTGCGTCAGGCATTCCAGCAATACGGCGTCAGCGGCACACCGACCTTCGTGCTGATCGATACCGCCGGCGTCGTGCAGTACTACGAGACCGGTTACAACGCCAAAGTCGGACTAAAGCTGCCGTAGTTCGTGA
>JANQHZ010001104.1 GCA_028282445.1 Candidatus Binatia bacterium
AACTCGAAAACCGAAGACCAAACCCAACAAATCGCCGGACAATGAAACCGGACATCTTTAACTGCTAATGGACCGGACTTGTTTAAGTGTCAGCCACAGACGTCCATGGCGTAGGACCCCGGCGGCGCCGACAACCGTGTCGGTCGTAGCGCCTTGGTCGTAACACCCCTGGATCGGGGACGGTCTGTTCTCGGGTTCGGGAATCAAACTGCGAGCGCGCCGAGTTGGTCGGGGCGCCGTGCGGTGAGGCCGCAGCGAGAGGCACTCTTGACCATGAGAGGCCTCGGACTAGTATCCGGCTCCGAGGCTCACCATGGCGACGTTGCTACACTGGCTCATCCTGTTCGCGTTCTGGCTCGTTCTCTCCGGAATGTTCGACGCGAAGCACATTGTGATCGGCATCATTGCCACGGTCGCCGTGGTTCTCAGCGATCGCGATCTCGAGCGGGTTTCACTCGGCCCCGCACAGTCCGACTCATCTCACCTGGCTCTTCTCCATTGGCGCGGCGTGCTGCCGTACTCACTCTGGCTCCTGCGGGCGATTGCCGCCGCCAACCTGCAGATCGCTCGGGTTGTGCTCGATCCGAAGCTGCCGATCGAGCCCGCGGTGGTGCGGGTCCCCACCCGTGTCGAGTCCGACATGGAGATAACCCTGCTCGCCAACTCGGTCACCGCCACCCCCGGCACGATCACCTTGCAGGCCGACGAAGGGCGGCGAGAGTTCCTGATCCACGCCCTGGTCGACCCGCAGGACGTGCCCTCCGCGGTCCGCGAGATCGAGGATCACGTTCTCCGGGCATTGCGAGGGAGCGGGGAGGGCGCGTGACGTACCTGGTGACCGGCTTGTCGGTCCTCCTGATCGCCGCGATCGTCTTCACCCTGGTCTTGGTGATCCGGCGCAGTGAGATCTTCGATCGCATCATCGGGATCGGGGTGATCGGCACCAAGACCACAGTCTTGCTTGCCTACCTCGGCCTGCTGTTCGGAAGACCCGACGCGTTCGTCGACATCGCGTTGACGTACGGGCTGCTGAATTTCGTAGTCAACCTCGTCGTCGCTCGCTACTTCGGCTGGGAGGGGGCAAGGGAATGAGCTGGGTCGGCGGTATCTTGATGTTGGTGGGCGCGTTCTTTCTGCTCACCGGCACGGTCGGCTATGCGCGGCTGCCGGACGTCTACACGCGCATGCACGCGATCGGCAAATCCGATACGCTCGGCGCGTTTTTGTCGATGATGGGAGTTGCCTGCTTTACGGGATTCAGCCTGCTGTCGGTGAAGATCGTTTTGGTCGCGATCTTCATCCTGATCGCCAACCCGACGGCGACCCATGCGATGGCGCGGGCGGCGCTCAATGCCGGTCTGAAACCGCTCGAGAAGGGCAAGGAATAGGGCCGGGCGATGGTGATCGACCTCTTCAACGCGTTGCTGTTTCCGTCGCTGCTCTTGCTCGCGATCGCCGCCTTGCACGTGCGCGATCTGGTTGCCGCGGTGTTCCTGCTGAGCGGCTACAGCTTCGTGACGGCCCTCTTGATGGCTCACATGGGAGCGGTCGATGTGGGGTTCACCGAAGCGTCGGTCGGCGCCGGGCTGACCGGAGTGTTCTTCCTCATGGCGATCTCGCGCACCGGACGGGGGTCGGGCGATTGAACCCGCGCACCCTCATCGTATTCCTACCGCTCGCCGTGATCTTGCTCGGCGGTCCGATGTGGCTGCCGCCGCTGCGCACTGCCGACGTGCCGATTCGGACGCGGGTGGAGCCGTACTACATCGAGAACGCGGTCGAGCAGACGCACACCCCGAATATCGTGTCCGCAATTTTGGCAGACTACCGGAGCTTCGATACGTTCGGGGAGACGACGGTCGTGTTCGCTGCTGGACTCGCCTGCTACCTCCTGCTCGGACGCCGTGAGGACGACCAGGCATGAAGT
>JANQHZ010001158.1 GCA_028282445.1 Candidatus Binatia bacterium
GTCATCGTTCCCGCCGACAGCGACTGCCTCTCCGTCGAGAAAAGAGCCGACTACATTGTCCTGCGCTACGCAGACGACGAGTTTCGCTTTCCCGCTGCCGACGCCATCCTGCTGCCGATCGCCCACTCGTCGGTCGAGGAGCTCGCGCAGTATCTGACCGGCGAGCTCGAATCCGAGCTTGGGGCGGAGGGTGTCGATGCGTGCCGGTGGATCGAGGTCGGTGTCGAAGAAACCTCCGGCCAGGCCGCCATCTATCGGCGGGACTACCAGTGAAGGTCGGCGCTTCGCGGCTGCGCGCTGGAGCGCTCCCGCGCACGGTGCTCATCGCCGCGCTGACCTCGATTCTGGGCTGCACACCGTCGCTACCCGAACCCGAATCCCAGGGAGCGCAACTCTACGAGCAGCGCTGCGCGACCTGTCA
This sequence comes from Candidatus Binatia bacterium, assembly GCA_028282445.1. GTDB lineage: Bacteria > Desulfobacterota > Binatia > HRBIN30 > CADEER01 > CADEER01. Next base: position 422 of record JANQHZ010001158.1, read on the forward strand.
CCGCATCTACCCGCCGAACGTCATGACCAAGGCGACGTGGGAGGTCATGCTGAAACGCATGCAGGGCGAGATGCGCCGCCGCGGCATCGCACCACTCAGCCAAGACGAATCGCACGTCTTGCTCGACTACCTGTCCCGCCACGCGCTCGACTCTGGAGAGGCCAATGATCAAAGCTAGTTTCTCGACGCCCAAGAAGGCGCTGGCGGACCGCAGTCCAATTGTACTCCTGCTCGGCAAAGACTGGGCAAGCAACTCCACCTTCAAGGACCTCGACCGGCGGTGCAAAGGCGCGTTGTCGCTGGAGGCAAAGCGGCGGCGCTTTCGCGCCAGCCGTTCGGAGGTGATTGTGCAGACCCACGGAGCTCTGCCGTCCCCCGTCGTGATCCTGGTCAACCTCGAAACAGACGCACCGGTCGCGCGCCTCTTCGTCATCTCCGATCGCATCAACCAAATCGCCATCGAGGAAGGCGTCCGGAGGATCTCGATCCTGCCCGCCACCGAAGTTTCGACTGCTGCCTTGAGGACCCTCGCCGAAGGTATTGCCATGGCGAGGCACAGCTTCGTCGAGTTCAAGTCCAACGAGCGCCAGAAGCCGCCACTCGCGATCGCCCTCGCGATCGACCGCCCCGCCCCGGAAACCCGCGCCGCGTTGAAAGAAGCCGACATTCGAGCGCGCGCCGTATGCCTGGCGCGCGATCTGTCCAACACTCCGGCGATCGCCCTTCCGCCGGCGCAGCTCGCCGATCGAGCTTGCGCACTGGCAGGAGATGGCTTGAAGGTCAAAGTTCACCACGCCGACGAGCTACGCAAGCTCGGCATGGGAGCCATCCTCGCGGTCGGCCAGGGTAGTCACAATCCCCCCTGCCTGATCGAGATGACCTACGACCCTCCGGAGGCTCCACCCGGGCACATCGCCCTGGTTGGCAAAGGCATCACCTTCGATAGCGGCGGTCTATCGATCAAGCCGGCCCAATCGATGGAACAGATGAAACGCGATATGGCCGGCAGCGCCACCGTCATCGCAACCACCGCGGCAGTTGCAGAGCTCGGTCTGCCGATACGGCTCCGGACCTACGTCCCCAGCGCGGAGAACATGCCCGGCGGCAACGCAATCCGGCCCGGCGACGTGGTCACGACCTTTGGCGGCAAAACGGTCGAGATCCTCAACACAGACGCCGAGGGCAGGCTGGTGTTGGCCGACGCTCTCGCTTACGCGCTCGAAGCCGAACCGCGCGCGATTCTCGACTTCGCGACCCTGACCGGCGCCGTAAGAATCGCCCTGGGTAAGCGCTTCGCGGCGGTCCTCGGGAGCGATCAAGAGATGGTCGACCGCTGTCTCGGCGCCGCCAAGGCCGCCGGCGAAGGACTTTGGCAACTCCCATTGGCGCCGGAGTATCGCGCCACCCTCGACAGTAGGGTTGCGGACCTCAAGAACATCGGCGCCGACGGCGCCGGGACGATCACCGCCGCTCTCTTTCTGCGAGAATTCGTCGGCGATATCCCGTGGGCGCATGTCGACTTCTCGAGCACGGTGATGTCGGACGGCTACCCCTGCCACCCGGTCGGCCCGAGCGGCTACGGCGTCCGCACTGCGCTCGGGGTCGTGGCCTCGTTCCTCGAGAGCTGAAGCCGTCGTCGTGGCGCGACGCAGGATCAGTCAATCCAGCTAGACGGATCGTCCTGGAAACGCTGCGCACACTCGCGCGAGCAGAAGTGGAAGACCGCACCTCCGTACTCGCGGCGTTCGGCCGCGCCTCGCGCGACCAGGCCGCTCCCGCACACGGGGTCCGTGACCAGTCGGCGCGACACCACCCGAAGTCCGGCCTTGCGCAGCTGCGCTCGATAGGCCGTCAGGCCCTCTCGCGTCCGCGCC
>JANQHZ010000394.1 GCA_028282445.1 Candidatus Binatia bacterium
GGACTCAATCTGATCCTCGACCAGACCCAGAAAACCGAATGCGGGCATTGCCATGCAGGCTTCAACTTTACCGGCTCCCTGACCGAGAATGGGGGCGTCCTTCAAGAACGCCCTTTCTTCAATACAGGTCTCTACAACCTCAGATGCGACGACTTCGGGCTGCCGCAAGTCAGCGGAACCGGCACCGGGTGTTACCCGCCCGACAACCTCGGACTCTTCGAGGTCTCGACGCTGAAAGAGCAGATGGGCTTTTTCAAAGCGCCGAGCCTTCGAAATATCTGCCTCACCGCCCCGTACATGCACGACGGCAGCGTCGAGACGCTCGACGATGTCCTCAATCACTACTCGGCCGGGGGGAGGACGATCGAGTCCGGACAGTATGCCGGGATCGGTAGCCTCAACCCACTCAAGAGCGCGTTCCTCGTCGGCTTCGAGCTCAGCGAGCGCGAACGAGAGGATATCAAGGAGTTTCTCTGCAGCCTCACCGATGAGGAGTTCATCAACGACCCCTCGATCGCCGACCCGTTCCTCCCCCCGCCGTGCCACGGCGATTGCGACTACGACGGCGCGGTTGCGGTGAACGAGTTGATTCGTCAGGTCAACGTCAACATCGACGGGACGACTCTGGCGTCGTGCATCCCAGCCGACGCCAATCGAGACGGAACGGTCGGCGTGAGCGAGATCGTACGTTCGGTGAACGTCAACCTGGACGGTTGCCCGGCGCAGTGATCGGCACGAGGTCCTCTCGCGCCCGCTTCTCGCTCGCGCTGGTTCTGCACTGCGTCGTAGCGCTCGGTGCCGCCGTTGCTGACACGGCGCCGTTCGATGCGGCGCCCCTGGACGCAGCGCTCCGCCACCGGGGACTCGAGGGCGCGCGCGTCGGGGCGCTGGTCGTGGACCTGGCGACCGGCCGCGAGCTTTTCAGCCGCGCCGCCGACCGGCCGATGATCGCCGCGTCGAACGTCAAGATCCTGACGGCACTCGCCGCCCTCGACACCTTCGGTCCGACCCACCGCTTTGTGACGGAAGTACGAGCAGACCGGCTGCCCGACGCCAACGGCGCGGTTGGGCGACTCACCGTTGTCGGCGGAGGCGATCCTTCGCTCACCTCCGAACAGCTCTGGCGCCTCGGCGCGGATCTATCGCTCGCCGGCCTGCGCAGCGTCGGTGGCGAGCTCTTGCTCGACGCGACCGTCTTCGACGACCAGCATTGGAATCCCGCGTGGGGCAAGACCTCGTCGCGCGCCTACCACGCACCGATCGCGGGGCTGTGGGCGAACTACGGCGCGTTCACGGTCGAGATCGGACCCGGCTCCGGCAAAGGCGCGCCCGCCAGCGTGTTCGTCGATCCGGCAGTTCCCTATTTCGAGCTCGCGAACCGGGCGCGCACCACATCCGGCCGCGCTGCCAAGCTGACCGTAGGGCGGACGGCGATCGCCGGCGGCGAGCGAGTCAGCGTCTCCGGAAGTATCGGCGACCGCAGCAAGCGGCGGCAGTTCTACCGCAGCGTCACCGATCCCGTGCGCTACGCAGGAGCCGTTTTTCACAAGCAGCTGATCGCGCACGGCATCAGCAGTCCTCCGCCGCGCAGCGGCAAGGCGGCACCGAGCGATGTCCTCGTCAGCCGTTTCGAAGGCAAGCCGCTCAGTGCAATCGTTCAGTTGTTCATGAAGTACAGCAACAACGGCATCGCCGAGTCGCTGATCAAGTCGATCGGACATCGGGCGCAGGGAGAACCCGGAAGTTGGGCGAACGGTACCGCCGCGGCCAGGCGGCAACTGATTGCCCTCGGCCTATCGCCCGAATCGTTTTCGTTGATTGACGGATCCGGCCTGTCGCGCGAGAACCGCGTCACCCCGCGGTGCCTGGTCGACGCGTTGCGCCTCGGAGCCACGTCGTACGACTTCGGTCCCGAGTTCGTCGCCTCCTTACCGATCGCAAATCGCGACGGCACACTCGCCAAGCGCGCCTCCGGCGCGCGCGATTCGGTGCGAGCAAAGACGGGCCTCCTCAACGGAGCGACCGCCCTCTCCGGCATCGCTCGTACGTCCAACGGTCGGCGAGTTCTCTTCTCGATTATCGCCAACGGCTACCAGCGCGGCGACGCCGACGCGATGGCGGCACTCGACCGATTCGCCGCTGCCTTGACCGATTCGTAAACGCCGGCTGCGGCCGGCGGACGGTCACAGGGTCAGCGCGAAGTCATCGACCAGGGCTCCGGGGAGGTGCGCGCTGCGCAGTGAGCGCCACTGGTACGAATCGGGATCCAAGATGAGCTCACGCTGGGCAGTGAGGCCGACCAGGTTTTCCCCGAGGATTCGATAGACCGAGTCGTCGAAGCGCATGGGATCGACGGGACCCTGAACGCGGCCGTTCTCGACCCAGAGCGTCGCATAGCGAGTCATCCCGGTGGTCCGGCATGCTGGACGGTCGGAAAAGTTGAGGTACCAGAGATTGGATACGATGATCCCTTGGTAAACTTCTTCGGCAATTCGCTCGGCGTCGAGGCTTCCAGCGCCGAGCTCGATTGCCTGCGGAGACTCGCCTTCATCGGCGCCGTTGTTCTCGACTCCGTATTCGACCCCGGAGCGCGGTGAGATCAGACTCGCGGCGAAGCGTCCGCCCTCGATCAGCGGGATCCGATCCGGGCGCGGATATCCGGAGCTTTCGAAGCTCGGCGCCGTGCCGGCTGCGATGTTTTCGCAGATCTCGATCGACGGGGACAACTCCGCATCGCCTTCGTGCAGGCGCATGAAAGGGCTCCCCTTCGTCATCTTGTCGCGCAATCCAAACCCGCCCCATGCCAGGATCGACATCAGCTCTTGCATCGCCGCAGGCGCGAGGAACACGCGGTATTTCCCGGGCGTTACGCTGCGGCTGGGGGCAGCGAGCATTCGCAGATCGCGGCCGCAGGCCGACAGCCTGTGGCGCAGATCGTCGCTCCGCCAATGCGTGCCCGCATAGGCACCTTTGACGGCCTTCCCCTCCCGGTCGAACAGGCTCCAGTCGAAGTTGAAGTTCCGCGAGCTGTGCCAGTTGCGCTGTCCGAGCGAGCTCGCGAAGCCGCGTTCTATAGTACCGCCTGCATAGATTCCGACGAGATCGCCCCCGGCGGAGTCGACTGTCGTCAGCACTTCTTCGATCGCCGGCGTGGTCGCGCTGTCGGCGCGCTCCGACGAGAGCGAAACGTCGGTGTTGTAGGTGAGGAACGGATCCTCCGGGCTGGCTGACGCGATGCCGCGAAGTTCCTCGACCAGGCGCCGGGCTCGCGCCCAATCGAGATCCTGCTCGCCGGCGATCGTTAGCGCACCGCGCGCATGCCGGCGACCCGAGATGAGGTCGACGTCGAGCTGGCGCTGTCGAACCTCGCCGGCCTGGCCGATGCGCCCGCGATTGAAGCGAACGAAGATCGAGTCCTCCGCCCGAAGTACGCTGGTCAGTACCTCGTCGCCCTGTAGGACGTCCTTCAGGCGCTGCGCCAACGAAAAGAAGTAATCGCGCGAATCGGTCGCGCCTGGTCCGCTATTCTCCACCGAACACGTCCACGTCGCGAAAGCGGCAGGCCGGCGACGAATGACCGACTCTGATCACCTGGTTGGGCTCTCCCTTTCCGCAGAACGGGGTCCCGAGCACCTGC
>JANQHZ010001176.1 GCA_028282445.1 Candidatus Binatia bacterium
CCCCGGGTCGGTACGGGTCGACTCGCTGGCCGGGCAGATGGGCGGCGGGGAGTTCCGGCTTGCCGGGGCCGTCGACATGCAGAGTGGGCCCGCGCTTGATTGGTCGTTTCAGGAGGTCGCCGTCGCACCCGACCGAGGGCTCGACGTGGTCTTGAGCGGAAATGGTCGGATCTCCGGGGCGTGGGACGATGCCCTGCTCGAGGGCGACATCGCGATCGTCGAGATGCTGTACGATCGCAACATCGAGCTGGGGGACTTCCTCCCTTCTTTCGGTCGGACGCTCGCGCCAGCGCCCGCACGCCGGGCCAGTCGGCCGCCGTTGCGGTTGAACGTCCGCGTGGTCGCGCCGGATGGACTCTACGTCGAGAACAACGTCGCCACGGTAGAGGGCCGCGCCGACGTGACAATCGGCGGCAGTGCGCGGTCGCCGCGTCCGGTTGGTGAGATCGCAGTCGTCGACGGCGAGGTCATCGTGCGCGGACGCAAGTTCGATGTCGTAAACGGAGTGGTGCGATTTCGCAGGGAGCTCCCGGGAGCTGCCTATCTCGACTTCCTTGCCGAGAGTGTCATCGAATCCAATGGGGTTCCTTATCGGGTGCAAATGCACCTCGTTGGAACGAGCGACGACTACCGCGTACTACTCGAGTCCGACGAAGGTTTGAGCGACGGAGATATCGCGAGCCTGATCGCTTTCGGAAAGACTCTTGCCGATCTCAAGGGAAGCGGCGAGAGCGAAGCGAGTACGCTGGATCAGGTAGCGGTGCTGGCGGGAGGACAGCTCGGTGGTCTCGTCTCGAAGGAGCTCGAGAATACGTTGCCCTTTGACGAGATCGAGATCCGTCCAGGATTCTCCGCGACGACCGGTGAGTTCGAGCCGCAGATTCGCATCGGGAAATCCATCACCAACGATCTGTCCGCCTGGATCGCTCAGAGTTTCGGCGTTCAGCCTCAGACCGGCTTGGAGGTTTCATACGCGGTTACCCGGGACATCTCGGGTATCTTGCGTTGGGAGAGTCGAACCGAAACGCAGGCAGGGGCCGTCGGCGGGGAGATCTCGCAGAGCTTCGACTTTTGGGGGCTTCCCGGCTGGCCTTGGTGGGGCGCGGCGGATTGAACAGAGTCGTAGAACTGTGCGGCGCAGGGATCGCTCTGGCGTTGGCGGTGCTACCGTCGGCGTACGGCTCCCCGCCGGTAGAGGAGTCGCGCGACGCGTGTAGCGGGCCCAACCCGGCCATCGTCGAGGTAACGGTGGTTGCCGAGCGTTGGGTGGACGAGGCGGGACTGCTTCGCATAGCGGGTCTCGTGCAACCGATCCTGTGGTATCCGCAGAGAGACGAAGAGGTCCGCGCGCGGCTGATGGAGACCGAGGTCTTCCGGTCGGTGGACATGGAGATGCATCCGGCCGCCAGTGGCTGCGCTCTGGTGTTGACACTCGCCCATCGTCCAACCGTGGCTGAGGTTCGCATCGAGGGTGCGCGAAGACCGCGCCTCGAGGTGGTCAGCGCGTTGTGGCGCTGGATTACTTTGAACGAGAGAAAGGACGTGTTGCCCACCGAGCGAGACGTCTATCGTCTGGTGCCACTGCGCCCCGGGAGCTTCTACGACCAGGATCTGCTCGATCGCGGCGTGCAGCGAATCATCGCGCGCTACAACGCAGCCGGAAACTACGGCGCGAACGTATCGACACGCGTCGTTCAGCGGAAGAGCTACGCGGAGATCGAGCTCCAAGTGGCTCCCGGGCCGCCTATGTTGGTGACCTCGGTCGAGGTCGTCACGGCGGACGCCGAAGCTCGCGCGGCGACGCAGGAAGTCCTCGAGACGTACTTGGAGCAGCCTCGTGTGAAGAGGCTGGAGAGGAACGTCCGACGGGCCGTAGTGAGTGGCCTTCGACGTCGAGGCTATTTCGACGCTCGAGTCGATGTCGATTGGAGTGCGGAGGGGCCGGCCAGTGGATCGATGATTGCCAAGGTGGATGCCGGCACCAAGCAGGTCATCGAGATCGCCGGCAACGATTCTGTGGGCGCCGACGGCTTGATCGACTACGAACGGCTCTACGAGCGAGTCGTGTTGACGGAAAACACCTGGCGTCAGCTCGCCGTATCGATGCGTACGGAATACCAGCGGCGAGGCTACTACGAGGCTTCCGTGGAGTTGCAGCCACTTACCGATGCGCGCATCTCGTATGTGGTCGAGGAGGGCCGGCGATACTCGGTGGGCCATGTCGAGTTTCAGGGCAACCGGTCGCTCAGTGACGGAACGCTGAGCGAGGTGGTGGAGACCGGCGTGGCGCCCTGGTCGTCAGCTTTCCTATTTGCCCGCGCCGATGACGATACCGTTGCGCAAGACGCCGACCGTATCCGCGACCTCTACGATCGGCGTGGTTTCGAAAGCACTGAGGTAGAGCCGCAGGTGGTGGTCGACCGCGAGCGTGGGCGAGTCGACGTGACCTTCATCGTCGAGGAGGGGCCGCCGACCTTGGTACGGTCGATCTCGGTGAACGTCGCCGAAGGGCGGACATTGCCGGAGCAAATCGGTGGAGCCGAGGTTGGAACGCGGCTCGACTTGGCCGCACTACAGCAGGAACAGAAACGACTTGTGTCGAGCCTACAGAAGAAGGGATTCCTCGACGCTCAGGCGAGCTTTGCGGTCCAACGCGAAGCTCCGGCGGAGACGGTCGACGCCCATATCGAATGGAGTATCGAGGTCGGCCCGCTTCACCGGATCGAGGAGATCGTCGTCGAAGACAACTCGGAAACTCAGTATGTCGTGGTCGAACGCGATCTCCCCTTCGCCGTCGGCGATATCGTGAACCCCCCGGTGTTGGTCGGTGCGCAGCAAGACGTTCAAGCGTCTGGTGTCTTCAGAAACGTCTCCATTTTCCCCGTCCAGCTCGCGGAATCCACGGCTCAGTCGGACGCAGGAGACGGGACGGACGAGCACGTCGATGACGAAACGGCCTCGGCAGCAGAAGAAGACTCCGACACTGACCAGGGCGGCGCCGATGAGGTTGGACGTAAGGTCGCCGTTCGCGTTAGCGCGCGACCTCCCGGGCAAGTTTCCTACGGCGTCGGCTACGACACTCTCCAGGGATTGACGGCGTTCACCGAGCTTCGCTTTGCCAACTTCAATCGTCGCGCGCAGAAGGTGAGAATGCGCGGTCAGGTTGGCTTCGAGCCCGAGAGCGGCAAGGGGCCTACGCAGTACCTCGCTACGGCCGGATTCGTCGAGCCGCGGCTACTCGATGGACTGTGGGAGTGGCATGTGAATGCCCGCGCCGAAAGGACTACCCGCACCGTCGAGGAGTACGCGGTGGAGCGCTTTAGTATTGCAACCGGGGCGGGACGCGAGCTGACGGATGGGTTTCGCTTCGGTGCGGATGTGCAGGTCGAGTATGCCAATGTTTTCGATGTCGAGCCGGTACCGTTTCGAGCCCGAGACGAGGCCAACACCTGGAACACGGCGATGTCGCCGTTCTTGATCTACGATGGGCGCGACAGCGCCTTCAACCCGACCTCGGGGTTTCTCGACAGCTTGCGGCTGCGATACACCATACCGGGCATCTCGGACGACGACCTATTCGAAATCATCGCACAGCACAGCCAGGTGCTTCCGCTTCCCTGGGGCTGGGGGGTCGCCTACTCGCTCCGCGTCGGTTGGGTTCGCAGCCTGGCGGGAGATCCGATCGTGCCGATCCGGCAGCGATATTTCGTTGGAGGCGGCGAGTCGGTGCGCGGGTTCGCCGTCAATAGCCTCGGTCCGTACGACGGCGCCGGCAACGAGGTCGGAGGCGATCTGGCGATCGTGAGCAAGACCGAGCTACGTATTCCGCTGTTGTGGGGGCTCGGCTTGCTGCTTTTTGTCGACGGGGGCGGCAACTACCTGGTGCGTTGCGACTCGGATTGCCGGGCAGGCGATCCCAGCGACCCGGACACTCGCATTCGCGACGCCGGTGCGACCTTCGACAACTATCGGTGGAGTGCGGGCGCGGGCCTGCGCTATGTCACGCCGATCGGACCGATCAGTGTCGACTACGG
>JANQHZ010000050.1 GCA_028282445.1 Candidatus Binatia bacterium
CGGATCGAGCAATTCGGAAGGCTTCATTCACCAACTCCCCGAGGCGCCGCCGCCGCCAAAACCGCCGCCGCCCCCGCCGAATCCACCGCCACCGAAACCACCGCCACCAAGACCACCGCCACCCCATCCTCCCGGAAAGGTGTGGATCGAACGTCGCCCGCCGGCGCCGCCGTTGATCGCACCGAACATCGCTCCGACGACCGAAGAGAACGCCGCGAGGGGAAACAGATGGAGGAGCAGATAGGATAGTCCGAACGCGACGAGGGCTCCCACCACCGCGCCGCGCGGGCGCGAGCGACCCGACAACGCGGCGCCGAGAACTCCTCCGAAGATTCCGCAGAAGAATACGATACCAACCGGATCTTGCCTGCGTCCGGCGCGCTGGGGTCGATCCTCGAACGGGACCTCTTCGCCGCGCGCTGCTCGCATCACCGCAAGCGCGCCGAGCCGAATCCCTTCGGCCATACGCCCGTCGCGAAAGCTCGGAATCATCCTTTCGCGCAGGATGCGTGCCGCGACCGCATCGGGAACCACGCCTTCCAGACCGTAGCCGACTTCGATACGCGCCTTGCGATCGCGCTCCGCGACCACCAGTAGGACGCCGTTGTCGAGGCCCTCGTGACCGACTTTCCAGGCGTCGGCAACACGAATGGCAAACGCCGCGACGTCCTCGCCGTCGAGAGTGGGCACGGTGAGGACGACGACCTGATGCGATGTCTCCGCTTCGAAGGCCGTCAACTCGTCGTCGAGTTGACGACGCTGCGGTTCGCTCAGCAGTCCGGCGAGATCGTTGACCCGAGCACGTAGCTTCGGGACTTCGACCAACGCGCTCGCCGTCGCTCCCAGCACCAATGCAACGGCGAACAGAGTCGCGCGGGTGCGCGTCAGAACTCCACCTCCGGCGGAACCTCATCGACGCCCTCACGCGCCTGGAAGGTCGACTTGACCCCGGCGCCGATCACCTTGGCGGTGATCAGGGTGGGAAAAGACCGCACCAAGGTATTGTACTCGCGCACCGCTTCGATGTAGCGACCGCGCGCCACCGTGATTCGGTTCTCGGTCCCTTCGATCTGCGCCTGCAAGTCACGGAAGGCATCGCTCGCCTTGAGTGTCGGATAACTCTCGGCAACCGCAAACAAGCGGGACAGAGCGCTCGACACCTGGCCCTGGGCACGCACAAAACGGTCGAACGCCTCTTGATCCTCGAGCAACTCGGGCGTGAGCTTGACGCTGGTCGCCTTCGAGCGAGCGCTGATCACAGCCTCGAGAGTACTCTTCTCGAAGTCGGCCGATCCTTTGACGGTATTGACGAGATTCGGAATCAGGTCGGCTCGCCGCTGGTACTGATTGGTGACCTCGCCCCAGGCAGCTTTCACCGATTCGTCGAGCGCCTGGATATCGTTATAGCCACACCCGGGAAGGGTCGAAGCCAGCACCGCCACCGCAATCAATAATCGTCTCATCCGTCACCCTCCTGCGGAGATCGTCCGCCGGCCACTCTATTGTAAAGCGGCCTCGACGACAAAACGTCCAGCCGCCCCTGTGGCCGCCCCGCGTTGCTCGCTCTAGCCCGGGTGTTAGAGTTCGGCGTTGATGAACGGAAGAGCATTGAACCTCGCGATCCTGAACTTTGTCGGCGGCGTCTGCGTCATCTCGGGATACCTCTACGGCGCCATGGCCAGAGACGTGAGCGGCGCGTGGGGAGGGATCCCCGCCGATTGGCAGTCGTTCTATACCGTTTCCATGGTTGCGGCGGCGATCGGCTATTTCCCGTTCACGTACTTCTTCCTGCGCCACGTCGATCTCGAGGACGGCAGCTTCGCCGGCGGCTTCGGTTACGCGACTATCGCCTGGTCGTACGTCCTGATCATGATCCCGTCCTCCATCTGGCTACCGATGACGATTCGCATGCTACGCGCGCCGAGCACCGCTCTCTGGATTGCGATTCGACTCGATCTGCTTCTGGTCGCAGGCGGGTCGCTCGCGCTCCTGATCGCTGCCGCAACCTATTCGCCGGTACGATCGCCGATCCCACGCGCGACCGCGATCGTCGGCCTGATCTTCTTTTGTTTCCAAACGGTCGTGCTCGACGCGGTCGTCTGGCCGGCGCTGTTTCCACGGTGAGCGTCCGTGGTATCCATTGGCTGCCGGTCCGAGCCGGCGACCGAATCAAACCAACGCGAAACGGGGACTAGGGAGATGGCGGATTTCGATCGGATGGAGGCAAACCTGCTTTTCTGTCCCAAGTGCCGTGAGGCGACGCCGGTGCGAAAGCGCCTCTTGATCGTTCTCCCCGAGGGGGACAAGTTCGACTACGTCTGCTCGCGCTGTGGAACCGTGTCCGGCGACAAGATCGAACGCGAATCACCGCCGGCGCTCGGTGCGATGCCCGCACCACCATTCGCCCGGCAACGTTGAGGTGATCGGCGATGGCGCAACGAATCGCAACACTGCTACCAAGCGCGACCGAGATCGTCTGTGCGCTCGGCTTGGAGGAACGCCTGGTGGGGATCTCGCACGAGTGCGACTTTCCGCCCGGGATCGACCGTCTGCCGGCGCTAACCCGCGCCAAGATCGATCCCTCGGGGCACTCCGGAGAGATCGACGCCCAGGTGCGCAGCCTGGTTGACGACGGGTTGTCGGTGTACACCGTGCTCGAAGACGAGCTCCGTCGATCCGCTCCCGACCTCATCATCACCCAGGACCAGTGCGAGGTTTGCGCGGTATCTCTCGAAGAGGTTCGAGAGAGCGCTCGCCGCACGCTGGGGGTCGATGCAGAAATCGTGTCGCTCAGCCCCAACACCCTCGACGACATTCTCGGCGATTTCGAACGCGTCGCCGGTGCGACCGATAGCGAGCAAGCGGGTCGCGAGCTGATCGCGGACGCGCGCGAGCGACTCGAGCGCATCTCACAGGCAGGAGCCCGCGCTCGCAGCAAGCCGCGGGTCGCCTGCATCGAGTGGCTCGATCCACCGATGGTCGCCGGCAACTGGGTTCCGGAGATGGTCGAAGCCTGTGGAGGGGTCTACGAGCTCGCCGAGTCGGGCGCTCACAGCTCCACGGTTACTTGGAATACGATTGCCGACTTCGCTCCCGAGGTCGTCATCGTCATGCCGTGCGGCTTCGACCTCGAACAAACGCGCCGCGAGCTTCCCGGCTTGAAAGAGGTCCCGGGCTGGAGCGATCTACCCGCGGTTCGCAACCGGCGCGTCTACAGCGTCGACGGCAACGCGTACCTCAACCGCCCCGGTCCGCGCATCATCGACAGCGCCGAGCTCGTCGCCGGCATCGTCCAACCTGATCTCTTCGCCTCGCTCATCCCCGCCGGCAGCTGGGAACGCGTCGACTAGTCGGCAGCCCGCGGACTTGACGGTCCAGGGGAGTGCGAAGCGCTGAGCTCAGGACCAACTTCCGCCGCTTCGCCTTGTTTCGGCACGCAGCGGCAGATCAGCGGAGGAAGAACCGGCCTGGAATACATAGCGGGCGTCTTCGAGCTGCCAGTCACCGGTTTGCTCGGCGAAGTGGCTGAGCTGACGGTCCGCAACCGAGAATACCACGCGCACCGCTTCACCTGCTTCGAGCTCGACACGCGCGAAGCCCACGAGGAACTTCTCGACGCGAAAGACGGCGCCGTCCCGGACAGAGACGTAGAGCTGTGGGACGGCAGCCGCCGCCCGCCCACCTTCGTTGTGCACCCGGACACTGCACTCGAATCCTTCTGCGACGCGCTCCACCGTGAGATCGGAATACGCGAACGTCGTGTAGCTCAGTCCGAAACCAAAGGGGTACTCGGGGTCGTGTCCGTGGTGGTTGAGCCAGCGATAGCCGTGCAACAGATCGTGAGGCACGGCGAGCGCAGACACGTCCCAGTGCATGAGTTGGTCCATCGAGCGAGGGAACGAGACCGGCAAATGACCGGAAGGAGATACCTCGCCGTACACGACGCGCGCGAGGGCGTGGCCGAACTCGCGGCCGCCGTACCAGGCCATCAACAAACCGTCGACTCGATCGACCCAATCCCGGACGAGAATGGCGGATCCCCCTTGCAAGACGACGACCGTCCGCCTCGAAGCCGCTGCCGCTCTCTCGATCAGGTCTTTCTGCCTCTCCGGCAAATCCAGGTCTGCCCGGTCACCGCCGCGGGCTAGATCGCCTCCTTCCGCCCCGGCCTGCGCAGTGGGAATGAACTCGCCCTCGTCCAGGTAAGTGAGCCCGGCTACGACCAGGGTCAGGTCGAAGTCGGCAAGCGTCGAGAGGTCGGCATCACTGGCGAAGTGCTCGATCGTGGCGTCGCCCCTCGCTGCGAGGAGGCCCTGCAAGGGTTTGGTCACCGAGCTCGAGACAACCATGCTGCTGCCGCGATCGCCCAGGTTCGCTTTGATAGCCAGGTCTCCCACGACGGCGATCCGCGGCGCAGCTTTTCGATCGATCGGCAACGCGTCGCCCGCGTTCTTGAGCAGGACCATCGACTTCTCCGCAGCCTCGCGCGCGAGTTCTATGTGCCCTGCGCACTCGACCACGTCCGGCGCGGGCCTCGGCTTTCCCGCCACGGCGTCTTCCGAGAGCTGCCACGCGATCTTCTGGTAGACGGTGTGCCGGGCATTGCGGGTGAGCATCGCTTCGTCAATCGCACCGGCGGCGAGCGCTTCGCCGATCTTCTCGTCCGTGAAGCGAAAGGCATTGGGCATTTCGATGTCCATGCCTGCCGCGATCGCAGCCCCGGTCGAGCGCGTTCCTAGAATCCAATCCGATTCCACGAAGCCCTTGAAGCCCCAGTCTCCGCGCAGGATGCCGTCGATGAGCTGTGCGTGATCGCTGCAGTAGGTACCGTTCACCTTGTTGTAGGCCGTCATGATCGAGGCGGCGCCTGCCTCCGCCACGCAGCGCTCGAAATGCGGCAGGTAGAGCTCTCGAAGGCTGCGGTCGTCGATGTCCGCCGAGAGCTCGAAGCGCTTGTTCTCGAGGTTGTTCAATGCGAAGTGCTTCGGGCTGCTCAAGACGTGATTCTGGGCCCCACTGATGAACGCGACGGCCATCGCCCCCATGTGGAACGGGTCCTCGGAATAGGTCTCCTGCGCCCGACCCCAGCCCGGATGCCGCAGCAGGTTGATCGTCGGCGCGAGCAGCACGTTGCCCCCCTTCGCAGCGACTTCGAGACCCACAGCGAGACCGACGCGTCGTTCCAGCTCGACGTCGAAGCTCGCCGCACGAGCGATCGCCACCGGAAAGGCCGTGGCCTTTCCCACGCGCGCCCCTCGCGGGCCATCGACCATCTTCCAGGGCGCGAGCCCCAGGGAGGCTTCTCCGCCGGCGTAGTAGAGGCCCTCGATCGGTTCGGGTTGTCGCCCGCGCAGCTCGTTCAACTTCTGGGCGAGCGTCATGCGGCTGATCAGCGCATCCACCACCTTCGCCACCGCATCGTGGTCGACCGTGAGCGCGAAATTACCAGCATGGATGGCCTCGGCATCGAAGGCCGGTACCGTGCGTTCTCGGCTCGAAGCCAAGCTAGTCAGTCCGCAGCGCGCGAATTCGACGCGCCATGCCCATCGCGCCCGCCAGCAGCAGAACCAGAGCCGCGGCCAGCATTCC
>JANQHZ010000127.1 GCA_028282445.1 Candidatus Binatia bacterium
TGCTCCGTTCGTCGACCTCGGCGGCGACACCCTCTTGCGCCGAGCTGATTTCACTCTGCCGCGCTTCGGCCTCCGCTTCGCGCCGCCCGGCTTCGTCGATGTCGGCCGAGAGTCGCTCGTGCTCTCGATTGCACGACTCGAGGTCGGCGCCGAGGCCGGCCTCGCGCGAGCGCAGATCGACCTGCTGCTGAACCAGGGACTCGAGAGTGGCGACCGCAGACTGCTTGCGCTCCCGCCGTTCCGCGACCCGGATCTTCATCGCCGTAACTTCGCCACGCAGCGCGTCGGCCCGCTCGGCGTACTCCTCGCGCTTGGACCGAGTCTCGGTCGCGAGCCGCTCGAGCTCGCGGCTGCGCTGCTCCAAGCGCTCCACTTCCTGCTGCTGCTCGGCAACCGAATCCTTCAGAGTCGACGCTTCCTCGGTCAGGTTGTCGACCTCGTATCGCAACACCTCGCGCCGGCTCTTGTACTCGGGGATCTCGAGCTCGATACGCTCGATATCCTTCTCCGCCGCCACGATCTCGACCGTCAGCTCGTGCGCGCCCTCGCCGACCGAACGCACGGCTTCTTCGGCTTGCTCGAGCGATTCACTGACCTCGGCGTGGGACGCGCGAAAGGTCGCGAGCTGCTTTTCGGTCTCCTCGGCGCGAGCACGCAGCGCTTCGATCTCGCGCCGGCGGGCGAGGATCTCCTCCTCGACGGGGCGGTCACTGCCGCCGGTGATCACCCCGGAAGGCTGCATGACATCACCATCGGGGGTCACCAGCGTCACCCGGCGATCGCCGACCTCGCGCCACGCTGAAACCGCGCTGGTGAGGTCGGGGACCACGACGACATCGCCCAACAGCGATTCGGCAACCGAGCGAAACGACTCTTCGAACCCGACCAACTCGAGCATCCGCTTCGAGGCGCCATTCAACTGGGCGGCTCCGTTCTCGTATTGCCGCGGATGCAACGGAATGAAGCTGCCCCGACCCTGCTCCTCGCGGCGCAGGCGATCGACCGCACCGGCGCCGATATCCTCCGCTTGGACGATGACGTACTGCAGACGTTCGCCGAGGACCGCCGCCGCCGCGCGCTCGTATTCCTGGGGGATGTCGATGACGTCGGCGACGACTCCCAACACACCGGACTGCTGGACTTCCGCCCCCATGATCGCGCGCACGCCGCGCTCGAACCCTTCGTAACGCGACTGGATCTCTTCGAGCGACTCGAGTCGCGAGCGCGCTTGGACCAGCTGGCCCTCGAAGTCCGAGATCTGGCGATCGAGGCGGCGGCGCTCCTCGGCGTGCCGCCGAACATCCTGGGCTCTGCGCTCTTGTTCGGCGGTCGCGGTCGCCAGACGTTCGCGCAAACCGCTGAGCACGTCCTTGGCCGCGGCAGCCCGCTCCGCGGCTTCGTCGATGCGTGACTCGAGCGTTCCATCTTCGTCGCGCAGTCTCGCGAGCTGGCGCTCGATGTCCTCGCCGCGATGCTGCAGGCTCGACATCGCGTTGTGCGCCTGTGCCTGCAAGGCGACATGAGCGACCAGCTCGTTCTTCTCGCTCTCGATGCGGGCCTCGATCTCGACCACCGACCGCGCCGCCTCGGCCAAGTCGTTCTCGCGGCCCGACAACTCGCTTTCGTCCCGACGAAGGAACTCGACCCACTCGTCGCGCTCGCGCTCGGTCGTGCTCAGTCGCGCGCCCATCTCCTGCAGTGTTTGCCTGGCACCGTCGATCTCGGCGGTCAGGCGTTCGCGCCGGCGAACCCGTTCGTCCCGCTCGCCGGCGAGCAGCTCGACGCGCTCGCGCAGATTGTTGCGCTCGCTCTCGAGTACGGCGAGACTTTCCCGCAAGGCACTCAGGCGCTGCTCCGCCTCGGCCCGACTCGCCTCGGCGGCGGCGCGTTCCTCCTCGCCCGCCTGCACCTGTCGATCGGTATCGCTTTCTTGGCTGCGCAGCGCATCGCGCCGGCTCTCCAGCTCGGCGGTCTGCTCGTCGAGCGCGCCGACCTGACGGGCCACCACCCGCAACTCGAGCTCGCGTAACTCATCGCTGATGCGCCGGTGGGTTTCCGCCTTCTTCGCCTGGCGCTCGATGTAGCGCCGCTGCCGATCGATCTCGGCGAGGATATCGGTCACTCGCGAGAGGTTCTCGCGCGTCCGTTCCATCTTGCGCTCAGCGGCGAGCTTGCGGCTGCGGTAGAGCGTCGTACCCGCGGCCTCCTCGATGAAGAGCCGGCGATCCTCGGGCTTGGCGTTGACCAACTCGCTGACTCGCCCCTGCTCGATGATCGCATACGCCTTCGAGCCGACGCCGGTCCCGAGGAAGAGCTCGGTGATGTCCTTGAGGCGACAGTTGGTCTTGTTGATGAAGTACTCCGACTCGCCCGAGCGGTTGTAGCGCCGGGTGATCATGATCTCGGACAAGTCGCGGAACTGCGCCGGCAAGTCGGACATCTCGCGATCGAGATCGGTGGCGATGCGCGACGGCTCCGGGTTCTCGAAGGTCAGCGAGACCTCGGCCTGGCCGAGCGGAGCCTCACGCTCGTTGCCGTTGAAGACCACCGCCTCCATGTTGTCGCCGCGCAGATGCTTGGCGCTCTGCTCGCCCAGCACCCAGCGAACGGCATCGACGATATTCGACTTACCGCAGCCGTTCGGCCCGACGATCCCAGTCACACCGGAGGGAAACTCCAGCACGGTTCGCTTCGGGAAAGACTTGAAACCGACCAGCTCTAACTGTTTGAGCCGCATACCCTCACCCACCAGATCAAGTGTACTTGATCGTCCACCACCACCATATGGGGTACCTATCTCACAGCCCTCGGCCGAGTGTCAACGCGCGCTCGAAAATTTGCGTGACCTGACGGGGCAAACCTAGAATCCACTTCAGGTCTGGGCCGGAGCGGGCGTCGTCAGGGCTCGAGCTCGTTGTTCCAGTAGGCGGCGTCGACGGTCGACAGGAACGGCAGCCAGTCACGGTGGCCGCGCATCGACAACGCGTCGAGCAAGAACGGCGTCCAGTCGGGACGACGCGGTGGCCGCCGCAGCTTCATTCCGGCCTGTCGAGGCGTCCGCCCGCCTTTTCGTCGATTGCACGGCTGGCAGCAGCACACGATGTTTTCCCAGGAGGAGTGTCCGCCCTGCGATCGCGGCACCACGTGATCGAGAGTCAGGTCAGGGCGGCCGAGTCGTGAGCCGCAGTACTGGCAGGTATTGCGGTCGCGCGCGTAGACGTTGAAGCGGTTGAAGCGAATCCGGCGCCGCGGCACCCGGTCGTAGGTCATCAGCAGGATCACGCGCGGAACGCGGATCGCGCCGCCGACCAGTCCGACCGACTCCTCGCGCACGGCGACCGAGAGCTCGCTCCACGACTGGAAATCGAAGGTTCGGTACTCGGCGTCGACGGCCTTGGCGATGCCTTGGTACAGCAACGAGAAGGCGCGCCGCACGGAGGTGACGTGGACAGGCAGAAAGTTGCGGTTGAGCACCAGGACCTTGGAGTTGATCACTCCCGCGGCGGCGCTCATCGAGGACTACTCCGCCAACGCGAGAGCCACCGGCCGCGCCGCGGTCGGAGTCCCGCTCCTCAGGAGAGCATCGATGTGCCCTGTCGAAAACACGTTGGGCCGACTGTATCGATCGCCCGCGCCCCTTTCAAGGAATCGCATGTGTGGACACGATGCGGCGCCACCCCGAGCGCATGGGCGCCGCCGCCGCGGAGCAGGGGATGCTCGCCTGCGCAATCGTAGCCTGCTAAGGTCGAGACTTCGACCGGAGTACCCGCGCACGATGCCAGGCAAGCAGCTGACCTACGAAGACCTGCTCCCGATGGTGGAGAAGCCGGGCCGATACCTCGGCAACGAGGTCGGCTCGATCCGCAAGGACCGCGAAGCGGTGGCCGTGCGCTTCGCGCTCGCGTTCCCCGAGGTCTACGAGATCGCCCAGTCCCACCCGGGGCTGCAGATTCTTTACGATCTGCTCAACCGACGCGAGGATGTCTACGCCGAGCGCGTGTACGCGCCCTGGTTCGACATGGAGGCCTTGCTGCGCAAACACCGACTTCCTCTCGCCTCGCTCGAGACGGTGTCACCGTTGGCCTCGTTCGACATCGTAGGCTTCAGCCTCCAGTACGAGCTCACCTACACCAACGTCCTGGCCATGCTGGATCTCGGCGAGCTGCCGCTCGCGGCGAGCGAGCGAAGCGAGCAGCACCCGCTGGTCGTCGCCGGCGGTCCGTGCGCCTTCAACCCCGAACCACTCGCCGAGTTTCTCGACGCGGTCCTGCTCGGAGACGGCGAGGAGGCGATCCACGACCTCTGCGACATCGCAGCCCGCCGCCACGAGATGACACGCGCCGAGATGTTGCGCGAGCTCGCCGACGTCGAGGGCGTCTATGTCCCGGCGTACTACCGTCCGAGGCGAGGCGAGTCGGGTCGCCTGATCGCGGTCGACGCGATCGAAGAGGATCAACCCGACCAAGTCCGCAAGCGAGTGCTGCGCGACCTCGACTCCGTCCCCACCGCCGAGACGCACGTCGTCCCCAACCTGCGTGTCGTACACGGCCGCCCGAGTCTCGAAGTCATGCGGGGATGCGTAAAGGGCTGCCGCTTTTGTCAGGCAGGGTACATCTACCGACCGTTGCGCGAGCGCGACCCGAAGCGGGTACTCGACAACGCGGCGGCCGCGGTCGAGGCGACCGGTACGCAGGAGCTCTCGCTGTTGAGCTTGAGCACCGGGGACTACAGCTGCGTCAATCCAGTCATCACCGAATTGATGGACCGCTACTCGCCGGAACGAGTCGCGGTATCGCTGCCGTCGACTCGCGTCGACGCGTTGGCGCCGTCCCTACTCGAGCAGATCAAGCGAGTCAGAAAGACCGGATTCACCCTGGCGCCCGAGGCCGGCACGCAGCGGCTGCGCGACATCATCCAGAAAGAGTACGACGAGGACGAGCTGATCGAGGCGGCGCGTCAGATCTTCGGGCTCGGCTGGCGCGCGCTCAAACTGTACTTCATGATCGGCCTGCCCGGCGAGACCGAGGACGACCTGCGCGGCATCGCGGAGCTGGCGGCCAAGGTCAAGGCGGTGGGCGGCAAGAACGTCGACGTCACCGCAAGCGTTTCGACCTTCGTGCCCAAGCCACACACCCCGTTCCAGTGGTCGGCCCAGATCGACATCGCCGAGACCGAAGCGCGCCAGAACCTCGTCCGCGAGGAGCTCGCCAAACGCAAGGTTCGGTTCAAGTGGCACGACGCGCGAGTCTCCTACCTCGAAGGTGTCGTATCGCGTGGCGGCAGAGAGGTCGGCGGATTGCTGCGACGCGCCTATGAGCTCGGGTGTCGCTTCGACGGGTGGACCGAACGCTGCCGCTTCGACCTGTGGGAGCAGGCGATGCGGGAGACCGGCATCGATGCTGCCGACCAGCTGCGGCGCCGCTACCTCGACGAAACGCTCCCCTGGGATCACATCGACAGTGGCGTCACCAAGAAGTTCCTCCAGCGCGAGCTCGCCGACGCGGTCGAAGGCCGGCTCACGCCCGACTGCAGCATCGACCGCTGTACGTACTGTGGCGCATGCGACTTCAAGGAGGTTCGCAACGTCACCTACCACTTGCGCGGCGCCAAAGGCGGCGAGCACCGCGGCGAAGCGATCGACCACTGGGCCAGCGCCTTGGTCGACGACGACGGTACCGGCGAAGGGGCTTGGGAGCCGCGCGGCTGGCACAAGCTGCACGACGAGAACTTTCGGGCGGCGCCCTCGACGCCTGAGGACGTCCTCCCCGCCCCCGCATCCAACGGCAACGGCCGCGGCAAGAGCACGCCTTCAGCACGGGATCGAGGCCTCGGCAACGCAGAAGAGTGGTTGTCGGCCTCGTCGGAAGCACTGAGCGCGGAGCCGCCGCAAGCGCCGCCGCCGGAGATGCGAGTGCGTCTCGACTACACC
>JANQHZ010000156.1 GCA_028282445.1 Candidatus Binatia bacterium
ACCCGACTGCCGCTTCGTATACCTGGCTCAACAAAACCTTTGGATTCCAAACTTGATCCCCTGCCTTGAACGACGGCGTCACAGGAGGCACAGAGACACGGAGAGCTCCGGCGTGTTCGCGTTCTGTTACGAATCCCCGAAAGATCCTGACGAATTGCAGCAGGGAGGGTGTCACCCTTGTCCTCTCCGTGCCTCTGTGCCTCGGTGGTGAAAATCGTTTTCTCTTGAGTTGAGGGGTGTCTCGCATGGCGGAGCGCATCGAATACTTCTACTGGCCGGGGATTCAGGGGCGCGGCGAGTTCGTCCGGTTGGGGTTGGAAGACGCGGGCGCCGACTTCGTCGACGTCGTACGTTCTCGCAAGCGCGGGCTCGACGAGATGATCTTGATCGCGGCGGGCGAGGCCGAGGGAGCGCTTCCGTTCGCGCCGCCGTTCGTTCGCGTCGGTGGTGTCGTGGTTTCGCAAACCGCCAATGTGCTCCAGTTTCTGGGGCCAGGGCTGGGTCTCGCGCCGCGTGCGATGCCGCTCCGCGCCGAGTTGAACCAAATCCAGCTGACGCTCTGCGATTTCGTCGATGAGATTCACGATACGCACCATCCGATTGCAGGCGGCCTCTACTACGACGACCAGAAGGGACCAGCCAAACGCCGCAGTCGCGATTTCGTCGCTGAACGGATGCCGAAGTACCTCACATGGCTCGAGCACGTACTGCAGCGAAATCGCAGCAGCGGCGGCAAGTGGTTGGTCGGGCGCGACTGTAGCTATGCGGACCTCTCGCTGTTCCAGATCGTCGCCGGACTGCGTTACGCGTTTCCCCATGCGATGGCGGAGGTCGAAGCGGATCTGCCGCTGGTGGTGGCGGTCCACGACCGAGTCCGCGAGCGGCCCCGCATCGCGGCGTACCTGCGTTCGAAGCGACGAATCCCCTTCAACGAGATGGGCGTTTTCCGTCACTACCCGGAGCTGGACGCGAAAGCGCGTCGCAGGCGACGCGTCTAGCCGACTCGGTCGCTCGGTTACTCGTCTTCAGACCCCGCGGGGTTGTTCTGCGTCCGTCGCCCCTGTCTTGATCCGCGCTCTGCGCCGGGCCAGACTCCCGCGGTGCTGAGGGCGCTGGTCTTTCTCGTCATCGTCGCGATCGTCGTCGGCGTCCTGGTTGGGGCGCACGGCTACATTGCGCAACGCCTGGTCCTTGAGGCCGGTCTGCCGACCGCGATCTCTCAGGTCCTGGTGTTCGCGATCTGGGCGTTGGCGGCGTCGATTCCGTTGCAGGCGATCGTGGAGCGCACAACCCACTCGCGCTGGTCACACCTCGTGGTCTGGCCGGCGGTGCTGTGGATGGGGCTCTTCTATTACCTGATCCTGTTGTTGGGGCTGTCCGATCTGTTGCTGTGGTTGGGCGGCTTCGCGATCGAAGGACTGACGCTGGAGGCGGGCTCGGCGGTGTCGCGTTGGCGTGCCGGACTGGTCGCGAGCATATCGCTTGGGTTCGTCGCCGCGGGACTGAAGGGGGGGCGTACGCCGCCGATGCTCAAGCGGATCGAGATTCGGCTCGAACGCTGGCCGGCCGCCCTTGACGGATTCCGCATCGTCCAGATCTCGGACATTCACATCGGCGCGATCCTCGACAGCCGCTTCGCGGAGCACCTGGTCGAGCGGGTGAACGGGCTCGAGCCCGATCTCATCGCGATCACAGGCGATCTGGTGGACGGCCCTGTGACCAAGATCGGTCATTTGGTCGAGCCATTCGCGGATCTCGAGGCGGCGCACGGTGTGTTCTTCATCACCGGCAACCACGACCACTACTCGGGCGACGAAGCCTGGGTCCGACGTGTCGCCGAGCTCGGGATTCACGTTCTGCGCAACCGGCGTGTTTCGATCGGCCGGGCCGGCTCGGAGGCCCCCGACGCAGCGTTCGAGCTCGCCGGGGTCGACGACCACCGGGGCGGTTTCCAGACCGGCAGTGGCGGTGAGGATCTGGAGGCCGCGCTCGCCGATCTCCCGCCGGATCGGGCTGTCGTCTTGCTGGCGCACGACCCAACGACCTTCAAAAAAGCACGCCGCATGGGGATCGACCTGCAGATCTCGGGGCACACGCACGGTGGACAGATCTGGCCATTCCGCTACTTCGTGCGCCTGGCGGTACCCTGG
>JANQHZ010000159.1 GCA_028282445.1 Candidatus Binatia bacterium
CTGTGGTGAGATCAGCCCTTCTTGGCGATGCGCGCCCAGGAGTCGCGTAGCGTCACGGCGCGATTGAACACCAACTTGTCGGGCTTGCAGTCCTTCGAGGCGGGACAGAAATACCCCTGGCGTTCGAACTGGACCGTCGTGCCCGGCTCGACCTTGGCCAACTCCGGCTCAACCACCGCGCTGACGACCTTTAGCGAATCGGGATTGAGCGCTTCGTCGAAGTCGGCGGCCTTGCTCGGGTCCTCGTCCTTGAACAAGCGGTCGTAGAGTCGCACCTCGGCGCCGACGCCGTGCTCGGCCGACACCCAGTGCAGCGTACTCTTCACCTTGCGGCCGTCCGGCGAGTCGCCGCCGCGCGTCTCCGGATCGTAGGTGCAGCGAATTTCCGTAACTTCGCCGTTCTCGTCCTTGACGACGTCGGTACACGTGACGAAGTAGCCGTATCGCAAGCGCACCTCGCGACCGGGTGACAGCCGGAAGAACTTGCGCGGCGGATCCTCGCGGAAGTCGTCGCGTTCGACGTAGAGCTCGCGCGAGAATGGAACCTTACGGGTGCCGGCCGACTCGTCCTCCGGATTGTTGACCGCGTCCATCTCCTCGACCAGACCCTCGGGATAATTCTCGATCACCACCTTGATCGGGTCGAGCACCGCCATATATCGCGACGCAACCGCATTCAGGTGCTCACGCGCGGCGTGCTCCAACATCGCGACATCGACCAGACTGTCGCGCTTGGCGACCCCGATCCGATCGCAGAAGTTTCGAATCGCCTCGGGCGGATACCCGCGCCGCCGAAATCCCGCGATCGTCGGCATGCGCGGATCGTCCCAACCGTCGACCCACTTCTCCTCGACCAGCCGCAGGAGCTTGCGTTTGCTCAAGACGGTGTAGCTCAGATTGAGTCGGGCAAATTCGATCTGCTGCGGGTGACACGGGGTGCTCAGCTCGTCGAGCACCCAGTCGTAGAGCGGACGGTGATCCTCGAACTCGAGCGTACACAGCGAGTGCGTGATCTTCTCTTCGGCGTCCGACAGGCAGTGGGTAAAGTCGTACATCGGGTAGATGCACCATGTGTCGCCGGTGCGATGATGCGCGGTCTTGCGGATGCGATAGATCGTCGGGTCGCGCATATTGATGTTGCCGGAAGCCATGTCGATCTTGGCGCGCAGCACGTGCTCGCCGTCGGCGAACTCACCGGCGCGCATGCGTGCAAAGAGGTCGAGGTTCTCCTCGACCGAGCGATCACGGTACGGACTATCGCGCCCTGGCTCGGTCAGCGTCCCTCGGTACTCGCGAATCTCCTCCGCGCTGAGACTGTCGACGTAAGCGTTGCCGTCACGGATGAGTTGCACCGCGTAGTCGTGCAGGCGCTCGAAATAGTCGGAAGCGTAGAACTCGTTGTCGCCCCAGTCGAATCCAAGCCAGCGCACGTCTTCCTTGATCGACTCGACGAACTCGACGTCTTCCTTGACTGGGTTGGTATCGTCGAAGCGCAGATGGCAGCTGCCGCCGTACTCGAGCGCGACCCCAAAATTCAGGCAAATCGACTTGGCGTGGCCGATGTGAAGGTAGCCGTTCGGCTCGGGAGGAAACCGGCTCACCACCCGCCCATCGTTCTTCCCGCTGCGCAGATCCTCCTCGATGATCGTGCGGATGAAGTCCTTGCTGCGAGTGGGTTCTGAGTCAGACATGGGATTTCCCGTTTCCTCGGGCGGGGGATGCAGGTCGAAAGGCGAAGCGCCTCGCGCACCCTGCGCGAGCCGGCAGATCGATCAGATTCGATTCCATAGAGAAGCGTCTTACGGCAAACCAACCTAGAAATCGACAAACCATCGTTATCACGAGCTTGCGAAGGTGACGTCACTTCTCTACGAACATCGAAATGGAGATTTCGACCGGCCTCATGGACCCCGCCCCGGCGAGGAATCGATGATTCGTTTCGAGCTGCCCGCCGACCATCCGCACGTTGCGGTCGTCACCATCGATCGCCCCGACAAGGCCAATTGCCTCAACCTAGCAATGCTGCGCGACCTCGCTTCGGCATGGCGGCGGATCGCAGAAGACATGGAGATTCGCTGCGCGGTGCTGACCGGCGGCGGCGATCGCACTTTTTGCGCCGGCATGGACATGAAGAGCACGATCCCGGTGTCGCAAAAGCTGGCCAAGGGCGAGCGCGTCGAGCCGGAAGAGTTCGAAGGGCTGCGATCGGTGTCGACGGCGCTGTTGGCCGGGTTCGACCTGGAGACGCCACTGATCTGCGCGGTCAACGGCCATTCGCGCGCCGGCGGCTTCGACCTCATGCTGGCGTCCGAGATTCGTTACGCCGTCCCGGCGGCAACCTTCGCGCTCGAGGAAGTCGCCCTCGGCCTCTATCCGACCGGCAACTCGACCGTCCTCCTGCCCAAGCAGGTGCCCTGGGTGCATGCCCACGAGCTCATGCTGAGCGCGCAGCCGATCGACGCCGAGCGCGCCCGCGCGATCGGGCTGGTCAACGAGCTGGTCGAGCCCGACCGGCTCATGCCGCGCGCGCTGGAGATGGCCGACACGATCGCCGGCAACGCTCCGCTCGCGGTGCGGGAAACCCGGCGCGGCATCCGCGAAGTCGTCGGCCTGGAGCTGACCGAGGCTTACGAGCTTCAGGAAACGATCGGAAGAGAGTTGCGCAAGACCGAAGACGCTCGCGAAGCCCAACGCGCATTCGTCGAAAAACGCAAGCCGCGATTCACCGGCAAGTAAACGGGGGCCGCCGGGCCGACGCGATTTCGCGGCCGTCCCGACTACGGCGTCGAGTCGAGCGACCGGACCTCAGCCTTCGGCCGGCATCGGAATATCGGGAATCGCGCTCTTGTAGCGCTCGATGCCGACGCTCTCGCGAATCTCATCGATCGAAAGGTCCCACAGATCGTACCAGTCGACCAGCGTCAGCGGCGGCGTCTGGCGTCCGTGCCGCCAACCTTCGAACGACAGCTGCAGCAAGAAGGGCGACGTCGCCGGATTGGTAAAAGCGGTCAGCGTGGCCATCGACGAGAGAAAATCCCGTGAATACGGATGGCCGAACTGCGCGTACTGAAAACCGGAGATCGACACTTCGTGTAGCGGCGAGGTGCTGTATCCGGCGGCGAGGTGCCAAATCTCGTGCGCCTGCAGGATGTAGCGGTTCGGGTTGTCGTGCGCCGGGTGGTAATTCGACACGGAATCCGGGTCGAGCACTTCGAGATCATAGTCGTTGTCGATGATCATCCGGTAGAGCGCGTGGCCGATACTGCCTTCTCGCCGGTCCTTGATCATCTCCAGCGTCAGCCGGGGCAGCGGTTCGCGTTCGAGGAACTCGTCGAATCCCGGGTGCTGACGCATGATACGCGCGCTCGCATCGCGCAGCGACATCGGATGAAAGGCTCCGATCGCCGCTACGTTCATCGTAATCGACTCCGGCGACACGCCGCCCTCCACCAGATTCCACAACGACGGCAGAAAGTGCGCATCGAGCGTTCCCGTGGCAGCAAGTCGCTCCTCCAGCTCCGCGCCGAGGCGACGATCGGTGAATGCGAAAAGGCCGCCGTCCAGGTAGACGTCGGCCAAGCGGGCGAACACGTCGATGCCGGCTTCCGGGTGAACGAACGACACCCTCGACATGACAACCGACGCGTAGAGGGCCTCACCCAGAATCCGGTCGTCGCCGTATT
>JANQHZ010000209.1 GCA_028282445.1 Candidatus Binatia bacterium
AGGCCGCGACGAGATACGCCGAACACTCGGGCTCGTGCCGCAGGAGATTTCGATCTACCCAGCGCTCAGTGCGGCGGAGAACGTCCGCTTCTTCGGCCAGATGCACGGTGTCGCGACCGACACTCTCGAGCAGCGGGTCGACACATTGCTCGATCTGGTCGGCTTGAGCCCACGCCGCGACGATCGAGCCGAGACATTCTCGGGTGGGATGAAGCGACGTCTCAACCTCGCCATCTCGCTGGTCCACGATCCCAAGGTATTGCTGCTCGACGAACCCACCGTCGGCGTCGATCCGCACTCGCGCGAGCACATCTTCGACATCGTCCGTAACCTCCGCAACCGCGGCACCGCCATCCTCTACACGACTCACTACATGGAAGAGGCGGAAGACCTGTGCGACCGACTCGGAGTGATGGACGAAGGCAACATCGTCGCGATGGGCGCGTTGGGCGAAATGTTGAAAACCCTTGGCTGTCGCGAAACCATCCGCGTCACCGGTGCACCGTCACACGAGATCATGGCCCGCTTCGGCAATCATCCGGCGGTGCAGGAAATCAAAACCGAGGGTTCCAGCTCTCAGTTGTTCGTCACCAACGCAAAGGAGTTGCTGGGGGGTCTCCAACAGGCTCTCGATCGCCACCCCGACGCCACCCTACAGATTTCGCCGATGAGTCTGGGCGATCTCTTCCTCCACCTCACGGGCAAGGAGCTGCGCGACTGATGCGGATCGCCGCGGGAGTTCTTGGATTGGTATTCTGCGCGGGAGTCGCTCTCGCAAGCACCGAGGACAACGCACCGACGGCGAAGCAATCGCCGCTCGACTTCACGCGCGATACCCTCACCGAAACCCGCGCCATCATCGACAGCGACCGAACCCACAACCAACAGCTCGATGCTCTCCGCGTACTGCTGGCGTCCTTCCTCGACACCGACACGATGGGCAAGCGCGCGCTCGACAAACACTGGAAGAAGTTCTCCGCGGCGCAGAGAGTCGAGTTCCTGAAGCTGTTCCGCGAGCTGTTCCAGCGAACCTACGTGCAGAAGCTGTTGCTCTTCGACCGCCCCGACTTCGAGTACGTCGGCGAGGAACAGGAGGAAGGGCACGTCCGCGTCGACACCCTGATCGTGACGCCCAGGGATGAGTTCGCCGTTACCTACCAGTTCCAGCCGGCGAGCAGCGGCTGGCTCGCTTCCGACATCAAGATCGAGGATCTCAGTCTGACCACCAACTTTCGCCGCCAGCTCGACCACCTTCTCAGCAAATCTTCGGTCGAGAACGTACTGGGACGCATGCGGCGTAAATACGGCGAAGCGTCCTCCGGGGAGACACCTTGAAGCTCCTCCGCATCACGCTCAAGGATCTGCGCCTGATCCTGCGCGACCGCTGGGCCGCCGTATCCCTGCTCATCGTCCCGATCGTCATCATCCTCGTGATCGCGGAAACGCAGTCGGGCGAAGGCAGCTCCACGATCCTGTTTCCGGTCGTCAACGAGGATCAGGGGCCGGTGGCGAACGTGTTGATCCGCACCCTCAAAGAACACCTGGACGTACGCGTCGTCGATCGAGAGACGGCCGAGCGCTGGGTCGCCAAGGAGAACCGCGCACCGGCGCTCCTGGTTTTGCCTGGCAAACTGAGCAAAAACTACCTGACCGAACGCAGCTCCAAGCTCGAGCTCTTGACCGACCCTGCCGCATGGACCGAGCTGCAGGCCATCAAGATGGCCCTGATGCTCGCCGACCGCGAGGCGTCGTCGCTCGGCGACCCGTTCGGCGAGGAGCTGCTCGAGCTCGAGGAGCGCAGCCTCACCGGCTCCTGGTTGAAGTTCACTTCGCTCGAGCAGAACGTGCCGGGCTTCGCGATGACCTTCGTTTTACTCAGCATGATCTTCGGCGTCGCGTTCGGAATGCGCGACGAGGAAGCCTGGGGCACCAGTGGGCGACTCGCCGTGGCGCCGGTCGGACACGCCACCATCGTCGCCGGCAAGCTGCTGGCACGCCTGATCGTCGGCACCATCCAGCTTCTCCTGCTTCTCCTCTTCGGCCATCTGGTCTACGGGCTGGCGCTCGGCAGCTCGATCGCAACCCTGGTGATCGCCGCCACGGTAATCGTTTTCGCGATGTCCTGCTTCAGTCTGATCGTCGCCGCCGCCGCCAGCACGCGCGAGCAAGTCGTGCCGGTGGGGATCTCGGCGGTGTTCATCCTTGCGGCGCTGGGCGGCTGCTGGTGGCCCTTCTTCGAGCAACCGCCTTGGATGCAGACTCTGGCCCAGGGAGTCGTGACGACGTGGTCGATGTTCACCATTCACGACGTCATGCTGCGCAACCGGGATTTCGTCGAGATCCTGCCCAAGCTCCTGTTTCTGGCCGCCTATGGGGCGGTATCTTTTGCTGTGGGACTGAGGCTTTTCCGCTACTCTGACGAGTAGGCGAGCGCGTCCGGCGATGCAGCGATACGGCGGCGCCCGATCCAGGCTTCCGCGAAAGGTCCGGTTGGAGTAAGGAACGCATCGAAGTAATGGCTCACGAGACGAAGAAGAAGTTCACGCCGCGCCTGGTCAAGAACGCTGCGCCGGCAAAGGCGAGCGGCCGTTCGGTCGAGCTGGCCGGTTGGGGGCGCTACCCGATCGTGCGCGGCAACGAGCGGCAGTCCGAGGACTTGGCCGACATTACCCGCGATGCGGTTCTGACTCGCGGTCTGGCTCGCGCCTACGGCGACGCATCGCTACCGCCGGCCGGCGACCGCAACGTCGCCAGCTCCGTGCTCGCCGACCGCCTGCTCGCCTTCAACCGCAACACCGGAATCGTGCGGGTCGAGGCGGGATTCCCGCTGATGCGGCTCAACCGCTTCTCGCTGCCGCGCGGCTGGTTCACACCGGTCACACCAGGCACGCATTTCGTAACCGTCGGCGGAATGGTCGCCGCCGACATCCACGGCAAGAACCACCACGTCGCCGGGTGTTTTGGCGAGCACGTCCGCTCCTTCAAGATGCGCGTCGCCGACGGCGCGATCATCGAGTGCAACGACGAGAATCACGACTTGTTCCGCGCCACTCTCGGCGGCATGGGACTGACCGGCCATCTCCTCGAGGTCGAGTTTCAAATGGAGCGAATTCCCAGTCCGTGGATCTGGGAGGAAAGCGAACAGCTGCCCAACTTCGAAACCGTCCTCGAGCGACTCGAGGACGCCGGCCGAGAATGGCCGTTCACGGTGTGCTGGTCCGACTTTCTCGTCACCGGCAGCAACGCCGGTCGAGCGCTGCTCATGAAGGGCCGCTGGGCGAAGCCCGAAGAGGCTCCGGCCGGACTGCCGCAGTGGCGATCCGCTCCGACCTTCCCCATCCAACTGCCGAGCTGGGCGCTGCAAACGTGGATGATGCGGATCGGCAACTTCCTGAACTACACCAAACACGGCGCCGCCGTGCGCCGGCATATCGTTCACCCGGAGACCTTTTACTACCCGCTCGACGTCATACGCGAGTGGAACCGCGTCTACGGGAAACGCGGATTCACCCAACACCAAGCCGTACTGCCGGCCCCGCACACGCATCGCCGTCATGAACAATACCTGCGACTGCTGCACGATCTGCGCGCCAAGGTGTTCCTGTCGGTCGTCAAAGACTGCGGTGACGAAGGCAAGGGAATGATCTCGTTCCCGAAACGCGGCGTCTCCTACGCGCTCGACATCCCCATCGATCAGGGGACGCAGCAGGTCGTCGACCGGCTGAACGACTTCGTCGTCGCCGAGGGCGGTAGAATCTACCTCGCCAAGGATGCCTTTACCCGCCCCGAGCACTTTCGCGCCATGGATCCGCGCCTCGACGGTTGGAATGAGGTTCGCCGCAAATGGGATCCAGAAGGCCGCCTCAAGAGCGCGCTGTCGGTGCGAGTCCTTGGAGATCGCGCGTGAACGTCGCATTCCTCGGGGCGTCGAAAGGCATGGGGCGCGCCCTCGCGCGGCGCATGGCGGAACGCGGCGACCGGATTTGCCTGCTCGGCCGTGACCTCGAAGACCTGAAACGATCCGCCGCCGACCTCGAGAACCTCGGCGCGACCGGTGAAGTTGGAGTCACCTCCTGCGACCTCGCCGACACCAAGGGCTTCGCGGCAGCCCTCGCGGCAGCCAAGGACGCGCTCGGTGACATCGATACGGTGGTGGTCAGCGCCGGGGCATTCGGCGACCAAGAGGCCCTCGAAGCCGACAGCGAAGCGCGAGATCGCTTATTGACCCTGAACTTTACGAATACGATCCACTTCTGCGAGCTCGCGCGGACGATGTTGCTCGAACGGGGCGGGGGTAGACTGTGCGTCTTCTCTTCAGTCGCCGGGGAGCGCGGCCGAAAGCCGGTAATCCTGTACGGCGCGTCGAAGGCAGGACTGAGCTACTACCTGGAAGGGATCGATCACAAGTTTCACTCACAAGGACTCTCGGTAACGGTCGTCAAACCGGGCTTCGTCAAGACCGGCATGACCGCCGGCCTCGACCCGCCACCCTTCGCCGGCGAGCCCGACGGGGTCGCGCGCGACGTTCTGAAAGCAATCGATCGCGGCCAACCGGTCGTATACACACCGGCAATCTGGCAATGGGTCATGCTGGTGATCCGCTACCTGCCGCGCGCGGTCATGCGACGCATCGGATTCTGAAGAAGCCGGGATGCGGGTCTACCACCCTGCACCGTAGGGGCGACAGGATGCATCGCCCGGTTCCGGAATCCCGCCCGCTTGAATCATTGTAGCGGCATCTCACGCCAGCTCTCGATCGACACCCACTTCACGTAGGCAACGAGGTCGCCGATCTGCCGGTCGCTCAGGAAGCCGCCGTAAGCCGGCATTTGGACTCGCTGTCGTTCGAGGAAATACGACGCCAGCGGGTCGTCCGCCAGGCGCTTGATGCCGCCGTTGTAGATCCACGAACGAAGCTCCTCATCGCCGCGCACCAACTCGGCGTAGTCCGGGCCGTAAAACCCCGGGATATAGCCTTTGAGCGACCCGGGATTGGCGACGCCGCCGCTTCCCATCGCGCCGTGGCAGGTGAAGCAACCCAGCTCGTGTGCTAGCTCTTCTCCGTCGGCGGCCGGGCCGTCCGGCGGATAAAGCAGCTCGGACGAGGCGCGCAAGAAGGCCACCAGGTCGTCGACGTCGCGCTCGTCGACGAAGTCGCGGTAGGCCGGCATTCGAAGCGCTTGCTCGCGCATCTCCTTCCGGTAGGCGTCGTTGGCGAGCTTCGCCGCCGGCGCTCCGTCCAGGATGTACTCGCGCAACTCCTGATCCGACTTGGCGAACATCATGATCGTGCCCTCGTGGAACGGAGGCACCGTCTTGTACCGGCTTCCCGGATTTGTCACCCCGTTGCGACCCAGCTCACCGTGACACGTGAAGCAACCGAGCTCAGCGGCCAAGGCGCGACCGCGCGCCGCGGCAGTGATCTCCGGCGGGATCACGATGGCTCGGATGTGAGGATAAGCGATCCACGCGACCGCGACCATGAGCGCTGCCGTCAGGACGAGGGTCGTGGCGTTCCAGGTACGGGGGTTGGGATTCGACATGGGTTTCGAGCTCGGTGGCCGGCCTAAGTTGCCAGTCTAACGTTTCGAACCACCTGTGCGCCACTGGGACTTCTCGTTCTGCCCCTCGTTCCGGCAAAATTGACAGACCTCCGATCGGCCGGGATATTGGAAAGATGAAGATGCCCCAGATCGGATCCATTCTCGCCGTCTTGGCCGTGTTCCTGCTCGGCGGGATGGCCCCCGCCACTGCATCCGCCCAGGACGATGTCAGCGTCCAAGGCGAGATCCTCGACATGACCTGCTACCTCCACAAGGGAAGCAAGGGCCGCCGGCACCGCGCCTGCGCCCAGATGTGCGCCGAGAAGGGCCTTCCCATCGGTATCCTGACCGATCAAGAAGAAGTCTTTCTGCTCATCGAAGACCATGACAACCCGGAGCCGTACGCCGCCGCCGCCAAGCTGGCCGGACGTAAAGCGGCTCTGAAGGGCAAGAAGTACTCGAAGGGTGCGGTCACGGCGATCATGGTGACCGAGGCGGCGGCCCCATAGGCGCGCCTCCGACTCGATCCCGAGATCCGATGCTTCGAACCATCCCAGCGGCACTCGTGTGCGCTGTCGCCGCGGCTCTTGTGGGCTGCGCCGGCGACGGTCCTACACCGAGCTCCGGTTCCTCCGCTTTCGACATCCTGCAGCGTGAGATTTTCGATCAGAGCTGCACGTCGGGACCATGCCACAATCCGCAGACGGCGGCCGCCGATCTGATCTTGACCGAAGGGTTCTCGTTCGACGACCTGGTCGAGGTCGCCGCCACCAACGAATCCGCACAACAACAGGGCTTGGAGCGAGTGACGCCTTTCGATGTCGTCGGCAGCTTCTTGCTCGCCAAAGTCGAAGGTCCCGGACCGGGCGAGGGCAGCCGTATGCCGCTCGGCGCCGCGCCTCTGACCGAATCGGAGATTCAGCTCATCCGCGATTGGATCGCGAGCGGCGCACCCGGCCCGGAAACACCGGGGCCGAGCGGCTCTCCCAGCGCCACGCCCTCCCCGACCACGGTGCCCGCAACACCGACCGCGACGGCAACCCTCGACGCCACCGCGCTACCGACGACCGCGCCTCCGCTGTCGCCGACCGCCACCGCAGTCGCTCCCACCAACACTCCGGCCGTAACTCTGCAACAGGTCCAGGACGAGATTTTCACGCCGAGCTGTGCCGTGCAGTTCTGCCACAGCGGCGACTTCCCTTCGGCCCAGGTGAGCCTCGAAGAGGGTCAGTCCTTCGATCAGCTCGTCGGCGTCGTTCCGAGCAACGGCGCGGCGGCCGCGGACGGTCTGCTGCGCGTCGATGCAGGCGACCCGGACAACAGCTTCTTGATCGTCAAGGTCGAAGGCCCCGACCGACTCGAGCTCGGCTCACGCATGCCGCTCGCCTTCGATCCGCTGACACAGGAGCAGATCGACCTGCTTCGCGCCTGGGTCGCTTCGCTCCAAACAGAGTGAAACAAGGGTCGACCCTCGAGCCATCCAATAGCCCCCCTTTGAAAAAGGGGGGTTGGGGGGGGGGTGAGATCGACCCCTTCCGATAAATCCCCCTCAATCCCCCTTTTTCAAAGGGGGAGGTCCTTCGCGAAGCGGTCGCGACCGACCATCGACCCAGCTTAGAAGAACAAGTGCACCTCGGCGCTCAGGATGCTCTGGTTGTGTTGCGCGTTCGACTCGATTCCGTTCGAGACCCGATAAAACAGACGGGTCTGGAGAAACTTGGCGAGGAACGGCTCCAGACCAACGCTGACGCGATTCTCCGAATCGTCCGCGCGTTGGGTCAGGTCGCCGTCGAAGTCGGCGTAGTCGAATGCGAGCTTCACGTTCAGCCAGTCGAACAGTAGGTAGTTCAGCTCGCTGTAGTGGATGAAGCCACCCCGATACTGCTTGCCGTTCTCTCCCGGCGACATCACCCGCCGCTCGACGAAGTCGATCTCGCCGAGGTAGATGAGCGGCCCGATCGAAAACCCGCCGTACCCGGCGAACTGATAACTCTCTTCCGGGCCACCGTTGCGCGAAGCGGAGAACCCGAACAAGACGTTGTCGACCAGCGGGATGTCGCTTTGGAGAAAAGGGACCTCGCGAAACACGCCCGACGCATCCGCCGTCACCCGTACGTCCCGATCGCCGGCGCCCTCCGAAACGGCGGCATAAACCGCCCACGGACCGGACACCCAGCCGAGCTCCGCCGCGGTCTCGCGCAGGTCGAAGCTGAACCCGGTCGTCGCCGAGTTGTTGCGCCCGGCGCGAATGAACGAATCGTCGTCCTGGATTTGCAAACCGTACGGCAGAAACATGCGGCCGACCTTGAGGAAGAAGTCCTTCGGTAGGTAGATCATGCCCCAGGCTTCGCGAGCGTCGGTCGTCGGTGCCAATCGCAGGTCGACGTAGAACTCGAGCAGGTCCGGAATCGGGGAAACGCTCAGGTAGGTTACGGCTTGGTCGAGATCCAGATCGATCTCGTCGAGACGGGTGCGGAACACCTCGTTGTTGTCGACCAAGCCGTCCTCGCCCGGATTGTCCTGGAAGATGAAGTTGGCGCTCGCGCGGAGGTTCGCACCGATCGCGACGTAGTCGTTGATCGCGCCGTCGAAGGATTCGATCGGCTTGGTCAACTCGTCGAACCAGTTCGGGTACTTGAGGATCTCACGCGCATGCGCCGAGACGAACCCGGTACGCATGCCGCCGCCGGTAATGTTGACGTGACAATCCGCACACTGCGCTCCGTTGCGCAGAGCGAAGTAGGGTTCGGCCGCCGCCGGCGCGACCGCACCGAGCAGCAACGTCACGAAAAGCGCCATCCCTCTCCTCATCCAACACCTCCAGCCGCGCGCGAAAGCGCGTTCTCGACATACTCATGAGCCCGAGACCCCACGTCAAGCCACAAAGCACTACCCGGTCAGCCCTTGCTGCCACACGGGCGAGCGAGGATACTGACGTCAGTCACTTGGTGCGCAAGATGCGACACTCCTCCAAGAGCCCTCCCGCGGCAGAGTTCGCCCGCTGCGACTTTTGCGGCCGGGAAAACCCGGTCCCGGAGGACTGGATGCCGACGCCCTGCGCGCATTGCGGGCGTCTTCATTTTCCGGCTTCCAGCCGCTCCCGCCTCGCCGCCACCATCGCCGGTATCGCGGCGGTTGTGAT
>JANQHZ010000217.1 GCA_028282445.1 Candidatus Binatia bacterium
GACTCACGCGCTCAACGACCGGTGGAGTGTCGAGTTGCTGGAGGCTTACCGCTTCCTGCGGCGGATCGAGAATCGGATCCAGATGGAGGGCGAGCGGCAGGTGTACCGCCTGCCGGGAACCAAAGTAGCGCGCGAGCGGATCGCCAGATCTCTCGGTCCCGATCTTTCCGCCGAGGAGTTCGAGCAACGTCTCGAGCACCATCGCAGACGCGTCCGCGAGATCTTCACCGCTCTGTTCGAACAGAAGGGCGGCGAACCGATCCTCGAGCTGTTTCACCGCAACGTGCCCCACCTGCTCGCCGGCCACGCCACGCGCGGCTTGCTCGAGGATCTCGCCGAGCGGCTTGCCGGCGCGGTGCAGTCCAGTCCGTCGCCGGAGCGGGCAATGAACAATCTCGACGATTTCATCCGCGGCGTTGCGAGTAGGAAGTTTTTTTACGAGCTCCTGCTCGACCGGCCCGAGCTGGTGCCGCGACTGGTAGGGTTGTTCGCAAGCTCGGAGTA
The DNA here is from genome assembly GCA_028282445.1 of Candidatus Binatia bacterium. Lineage (GTDB taxonomy): Bacteria > Desulfobacterota > Binatia > HRBIN30 > CADEER01 > CADEER01. The sequence goes on from JANQHZ010000217.1 coordinate 505, forward strand.
CTTGTCGACGTATGTCGCCACCCACCCTCGCCTCATCGAGCCGCTGTTCGACGACCCGAACGTTTTATTGCGTTCGCGCGAGGAGCTGGAAGCCAGCTACAGGCAGATCCACGAATTGCTCGATGCGGAGAACCTACGATCCGAGCCGGAGCTGTCTCTCGACGCGTTGCGGCTCTTTCACAACCGCGAGCTCGTCAACGTCGGACTGCTGGACATGGACGACCGCATCACCCGCGCCGAGGCGGAGCTGTCGCTGACCGAGATTGCCGAAGTCTGCGTCGAGCGAGGCCTCGAGCTCGCGAAGTCCGAGGTGACGAGAAGAGCCAAGAAGCAACCGACATGGCTGCGCAAGGGTGAGTTTCTCGTCATCGGCATGGGCAAGGTCGCGAGCTGCGAGATCACCTACGGCAGCGACCTCGATGTCATCTTTCTCTACGACTACAAGGACCCCGACGAGGAAGCGCAGCTGGTCGCCCAAAATGCCTTCGCCGGCCTCGCTCAGAAGCTCATCTGGGCGATGCAGACGCGGACCGGTGAGGGGGTGTGCTACGAAATCGACGCGCGCCTGCGCCCATCTGGAAATCAGGGCTTGCTGGTCTCTCACATCGAGACCTTCAAAGAGTACCACGCCAAGACGGCAGCTCTGTGGGAGAAGCAGGCGCTCTTGCGGGCGCGGCCGATGGCCGGATCGAAGCGGCTGGCGACGGCGTTCAATCGCATCCGCACACGCATCTTGGCGCAACCGAATCCGCCCGAAATGCGCCAGGAGCTGCATCGGATCCGACTCCGGATGGAGGCCGAGATCGCCCGTGAATCCGAGGTCCGACGCGATTTCAAGACCGGCCGCGGCGGCCTGCTCGACATCGAGACCGTCGTCCAGTACCTGCAGCTCGAGCATTCCGCCCGGGTCAAAGGGCTGACCGATGTGCGAACCACCGCCGAACAGATTCGGCTCTTGGCGAAAAAGGAGATCCTGAGCGAGACGGACGCCGAGACCCTGGCCGGCGGCTGGGAGTTTCTGCAGGGTCTTTCCAGTCGCTTGCGGATCGTGGAGAACCGGTCGATCTCGGACCTCGACGCCGAACGCGGCGATCTCGACGAAGTCGCGCGCCGGCTCGGCTATTCCGCTTCGGGTCGTAGCAGCGGCGCCCGGCGTGCCCTGTTGGATGAGTACGCGCGCCGTACCGGTGACATCAGGCAAGTATACGAGCGGGTGCTCGAGGTATCGGACACCGCGGCGCTTACACCCCCGGCGGCCCCGACCACCTCCAAGCGGTCGACGGGTGCACCACGCGGCCGGTTGCGCCAACGGGCGGCGCTGGCGGCGGCGCGCAAGAAGGGTCGGAGATGAACGGTGTTGCCACGGGCCGGCATCTGGGAATCCGCCGCCCATGAGGCAGGTCCTCCTGGTTGCTGCGATCGCGGCGATTGCATTCGGAGGGATTACCTTGGTTGCCTTGGAGGGCAACGAGGTCGTCGTGTTGGTTACGGTCGACGCGGCCGGCGGGCGGCGGGAGACCCGCGCCTGGATCGCCGAAGAGGACGGCGCATTTTGGATCGAAGCGGCCCATCCCGAACGCGGATTCTACGAGGATATACTGGCCGGCAGTGGCGTCGATATCGAAGGCGGCGATCGGCGACGCAGTTACAGAGCCCTGCCGGCAGAGAATCCGCACGGGCACGAGAAGATCCGTGCTTTGCTGCGAGCGAAGTATGGCTGGGCCGACACTTGGATCGGGATGCTCGCCGACACATCGAGATCGATCGGAATCAGGCTCGTGGAGATCGACGGTTCGCCGGCCAGCGGTTAGCATCGAGCCCGGCTCGACAACCAGCAGAGACGACTTCGCTACCGCCGTGCCGTTGACCTTTCGTTCTCGGCAAAGTTCGCGCTGGGAGCGGGGCGGCCGTTCGGCTACTATGCGCCGGTGATGAGGCGCATGTGGATTGGGTTGTCGGTGTGGATGTGGCTTTGGCTGGTTACGGCTCCGGCGAGCGCGCAGCTGAGCGATCTCTGTCCGTTCATCAACGCGACCATCGTAGCCGGTGACGGACAGTTCCTGGGACGGATTACGCCCAATACGCTTGCCGCCGACTCGATTGTGAATCGCTTCGGTAGGTACGGCGGCCCGAACGAGCCGAACTCGATTTCCAACCAGAACGGCGCCTACGGTGACCGCTTCAGCTCACTGTCTGTGCGGAACCCGAATGCGTTTCAGCCGCCCAACATCCGAATCAACAGCCAGACGGTGGCGCGACTGACGATCAACCCGGGCTTTTCGCCGAGGGTGGATCCGGATGGACTGCTGGCTTGGCTACGCTCCTCGGGGCCCTTCGAATGCAGCGATCCACCGACACCGACGCAAACCCACACCCCCGAGGCGACGCCTACGGCGACCGAGGAACCTACCGAACCGCCGCCGCCAACCGAGACCGCTGTTCCATTTACGCCGACCCAGACCCCGACCCACACGCAGACGTCGACGCCTACGGCGACCCCGACGATTACCGATACGCCGACCGTGACCCCGACGCCGACGGAGACCGGAACGCCGACCAACACCCCGACGCCCGCCCCCTGCTTCGGCGACTGCAACTTCGACGGTCGCATTGCGATCAACGAGCTGATTCTGGGGGTCAACATGGCCCTGGGATTGCGACCGATCGAGGACTGCTCCACCTTCGACGCTACCGGGGACGGCATGATCTCGATCGGCGAGCTGGTGACGGCGGGCCGCGGAAATATCCGCGGATGTGTTGCGTTGAATTCGCCGACCCCGACCCGACCGACTTCGACGCCGTCTCCGAGCCCGACACTGACCTTCACCTTGGCACCGACCGAGACTGCGACAGCGCGGCCGACTGCGACCGCGACCCCGCCCGGCGATTGTCCGGGAGTGACGCCAATCAGTGAGAGCTTCCTCACGCTGGCGCAGCTGGGCGACGCCGAAGTGGAGCTGAACGATCTCGCGTTCACTCTCGAGGTCGAGGATGTTCGCCAGAAACACCGCGTCGACGTAACCCTCTTCGCGTGCAGCGACGCGCCGCCCGGATCGGTTACGGTGCGTCTCGTCGCCGGCGGAGTGCAAGACGACAGCCTGACCGTGCCGATCGAGAGTTTGTGTGGCGATATCGGCGAGGTCGTCGTCGGCGTGACCTACGACCTGGCGGTCGGCAGCTATCCGATAGCGGTCTTCGTGTCCGGCTCGGGGACGTACACCGGCGGTAGGGTCGATGTCGGCGAGTCGCCGTTCGAGATTGCCGCGACGCGCAACATTCTGTCGTCCCTGAGCTTGGTCGAAGGCGAATCCGAGATCCCCGACTTGCGAACGACCCTGGACATCTCTGAACCGTGCACGTTTCAGGAGCTTGCAGTCAGCCTCGCCGTGGCTGGGCTCGAAAGCGGCATCGAATACCGCATCATCGTATCGACCGGCGGCGAGCCTCCCCAGGTTTCGCGTTCCTTTGCGGCAGGCACCGTGGGCAATCCATCGATTGGCGAGTTCGTCGCGCGATACGCGAACCTTCCGATCGGCGAGCGGACCTTCTCGGTAGTCGTCGATCAGAGCGGGGGAGGGCCGGCGCTCTACGAGCGTGCATCGAGTGCGACACTGTCGATCCGTTGAGCTCTGCGGTGGCCTCGACTCGATCCCTTCCAGACGCCCTAAAGCTCGGACGCTGGGCGGGCGCTCTTGAGCTCGAACGCTGCTTTCATCAGCTCGACGGTATAGTCCTGCTGCGGCGAGTCGAAGACAGTCGTCGCGTCGCCTTGTTCGACCACCCGTCCGCGCTGCATGACGACCAGCCGATGGCTCATCGCGCGTACGACCCGCAGATCGTGGCTGATGAACAGGTAGGCAGTGCCGTGCACCTTCTGTAGATCGCGCAGCAGCTCGACGATCTGTGCTTGTACCGATACATCGAGTGCCGACGTCGGTTCGTCGAGGACGACCAGCTTCGGTTGCAGCACCATCGCGCGAGCGATGGCGACGCGCTGGCGTTGGCCGCCGGAGAACTCGTGCGGATAGCGAAAGCGAGTATCCGGGTCGAGATCGACCTCGCGCAACGCCTGGATCACGAGCTCTTCGCGTTCGCGCTCGGACTCGCCGATGCCGTGTACCACCAAGCCCTCTTCGACGATCTGACGAATCGACATACGCGGGCTCAGCGATCCGTAGGGGTCCTGAAAAACGATCTGGAGCTCGCGTCGCAGCGGGCGAACCTCGCCACCGCGGAGACTCTCGATCGCTCGGCCGTCGAAGCTGATCGATCCATCGCTGTCGATCAATCGCAGCATGGCAAGCCCGAGCGTCGTTTTGCCGGAGCCGCTCTCGCCGACGATTCCAAGCGTTTCGCCACGGCGTACTTCGACGGAGATTCCGTCGACCGCTTTGACGTAGTCGACCGCCTTGCGCAGCAGGCCGGCCTTGATCGGGTACCAGACCTTCAGATCGCGACACGTCGCCAGAGTTGGCGCATTGGTCTCGACCGGGTCGGGGAGGCCACGCGGTTCGGACGACATCAGGCGCTGAGTGTAGGGATGGCTCGGGTTCTCGAAAATCTCCCGCACGGGCCCCTGCTCGACCAGCTCGCCTCTCTGCATGACGCAGACGCGGTCTGCGAGCCGCCGCACGATGCTGAGGTCGTGGGTGATGAACAGCATCGCCATGCCGAGCTCGTTCTGGAGGTACTCGAGTAGCTCGAGCAGCTGCGCCTGGATGGTGACGTCCACCGCGGTGGTGGGCTCGTCGGCGATCAGCAGCTCGGGTTCGTTGGCCAGCGCCATGGCGATCATCACGCGTTGGCGCTGACCACCGGAAAGCTCGTGAGGATAGGCGCCCAGTCGTCTTTCCGGTCGATCGATCCCGACCAGTCGCAGCAGCTCGAGTGTGCGTTCGCGCGCTGCGTCGTCGTCCATGCCCTTGTGCAGCTGAAGTGTCTCGCTGACCTGACGCTCGACCGTGTGCAGCGGATTGAGTGAGGTCATCGGTTCCTGGAAGATCATTCCAATGCGATCGCCGCGCAGATCCTTCAACAGGCCGGCATCAGCGCCGATGATCTCGTTGTCGCGGAAGCGAATGCTGCCGGTCGGATGGCTCGCCAGTGGATACGGCAGTAGCTGGAGAATGGACAGAGCCGTTACCGACTTTCCGGAGCCGCTTTCTCCGACCAGCGCTACGGTCTCGCCGCGCGCGATCGAGAACGACACTCCTTTGACCGCGTCGAACGTAGTGCGCCCCGCCCCGAAGCGTACCGAAAGATCGTCGATACGCAGAAGAGCGTCGGTCGTCCCTGCCGCCACCCCGGCCCCGGCGGTAGGCGGTACGACCTCGGCTCGATCCTTGCCCGGGCTGTCGTCGCGGAAGGTCTTGCGAGGGTCGAAGGCGTCGCGGACGCCTTCGCCGATGAACACCATCAGCGACAACATTCCTGCGATCACCGCGAAGCCGGAGAATCCGAGCCACGGCGCATGCAGGTTGTCCTTCCCCTGTTTGAGCAACTCGCCGAGCGATGGCGAGCCCGGCGGCAGTCCGAAGCCGAGGAAATCGAGAGACGTCAACGTGACCAGCGCGCCGCTGGTGATGAAGGGCAGGAATGTCAGGGCGGCGACCATCGCGTTTGGCAGGACGTGGCGAAACATGATCGGAAAGTCGGCGACGCCGAGCGCCCGGGCCGCTCGCACGTAGTCGAAGTTGCGGGCACGCAACACCTCGGCTCTGACCACGCCGACCAGCGAGGTCCACTGGAACAGCAGCATCAGGCCGAGCAGCCACCAGAAGTTCGGAGTCACCACACTTGCCAGGATGATCAACAGGTAGAGGACGGGCAGACCGGACCAGATCTCGATGAAGCGTTGGAACGTCAGATCGACCCAGCCTCCGAAATAGCCCTGCACCGCGCCGGCGCTGATGCCGATAATGGACGAAAAGAAGGTCAGGATCAGGCTGAACAGCACCGAAATCCGAAAGCCGTAGATCAGACGCGCCACCACGTCGCGCGCCTGGTCGTCGGTTCCGAGCCAGTTGATGCCGGTCGGCGGCGAAGGCGAAGGCCGATCGAGATCGTAGATGACGGTGTCGTAGCGGTATGGGATCGGCGGCCAGATCGCCCACCCATTCTCGTCGATCAGCTCCTGTACTTCTGGGTCGCGATAGTCCGCTTCGGTCTCGAAGAAGCCGCCGAACTCGGTTTCGGGATACACCCGAACGACCGGGAAGAAGGGGCGACCGTCGTGCCAGATGAACAACGGGCGGTCGTTGGCGATGAAGTCCGCGAAAAGGCTCAGTACGAAGAGCGTCGAGAAGATCCACAGCGACCAAACCGCGCGTCGGTTGGCTTTGAAGTTCGCTAGCCGACGTTGGTTGAGTGGAGACATGTACGAGTCGTAAAAGGCGCCGGCTACTGCTCAGTCCCGCCGAGCAAAGTCGATACGAGGGTCGACCAGCACATAGGTGATATCTTCGATCAGCTTGAGCAGGAGTCCGAGCAGAGTGAGGAAGTAGAGAGTGCCGAACATCACCGGATAGTCGCGATTGAGCGCGGCGTTGAAGCCGAGCAAGCCGATTCCGTCGAGCGAGAAGATCACCTCGATCAGGAGCGAACCGGTGAACAGGATTCCGATCAGGGCGGACGGAAAGCCGGCGATGACGATCAACATCGCGTTGCGGAAGACGTGGCCGTACATCACGCGGCGTTCGCTCAAGCCCTTGGCCCGCGCGGTCAGCACGTACTGTTGATTGATCTGATCGAGAAAGGAGTTCTTGGTCAGCATCGTCAAGGAAGCGAAGCCGCCGATGACGAGTGAAGTCACCGGCAGAGCGATGTGCCAGAAGTAGTCGCGGATCTTGGCCCAGGTGCCGAGCTCGGCCCAATTGTCGGAAACCAGACCGCGCAGGGGGAACCAGTCCCAGTAGCGGCCGCCGGCGAAGAGAACGATCAGCAGGATGGCGAAGAGAAAGCTCGGAATGGCGTTACCGACGACGACCACCGCCGACGTCCAGACGTCGAAGCGAGATCCGTCGCGCACCGCCTTGGCGATTCCGAGCGGAATCGAGACGATGTAGACGATCAGGGTCGTCCACAGGCCGAGCGAGATCGAAACCGGCATCTTTTCGAGCACCAGGTCCCAGACGCCGCGGTCGCGAAAGAAGCTGTCGCCGAAATCGAAGCGCAGGAAGTTCTTCATCATCTGGAGGAAGCGTTCGTGCGCCGGCTTGTCGAAGCCGAACTGTCGCTCGAGGTCGGCGATGAACTCCGGGTCGAGTCCCTGCGCGCCCCGGTACGAGCTACTGCCCTTGGTGCCCTGCGATTGTCGCGAGGCGTCGCCCTGTTGGGTGCCGCCGCTGAAGCGCGCTGTAGCCGAGACATCGGCGTTCTGGAAGCGCGCAATCATCTTCTCGACCGGTCCACCGGGTGCGGCGTGGATGATGACGAAGTTGAGGATCATGATCCCCAGGAGGGTGGGGATGATGAGCAGGAGGCGCCGGACGATGTAGGCGGCCATCGGGATCGGTTACCGGCTGCCGTGATCAGAAAGTGAAACCGCAGATGAACGCAGATGAACGCTGATCGCGGAGTGCCTGGAGTCGAGCCGGCCAGATGATTCGAAGAGAACTAGCCCGCCTCCACCAAAGGGCCCCCCCTTTGAAAAAGGGGGGTTCGGGGGGATTCTCAAACAGCTTCCGTGCCAGGCATCCCCCTGAGTCGCCCTTTCCCAAAGGGGGAGCCTGTCTGCGTGGCGATGTCTGCGTTCATCAGCGTTCATCAGCGGTTTCAATCGGCCTTCTTCTCGAGTCGAGCTTCTTTCTCCGGGTCGACCCACCAGGTGTCGAGGACTTGAACGCCCGAATCCGGAACGACTTCGGGCATTCCGAACTTGTTCCAATACACCAAGCGGTCGTAGGCGATGTGCCAATGCGGGATCAGCCAATGGCCCCACTGCATGACGCGGTCGAG
>JANQHZ010000236.1 GCA_028282445.1 Candidatus Binatia bacterium
GAGCGATCGGCGCATCCGGATCTGGAGCGCCGGTTGCTGCACCGGCGAGGAGCCGTACACGGTCGCGATGATTCTTCGCAAGATCCTGCCCGACATCGATGACTGGAACGTCACGTTGCTCGCAACCGACGTAAACCCGCATTTCTTGTTGCGCGCTCAGAACGGCGTCTACGGGAGTTGGTCCTTCCGCCGCACCCCGGCGTGGATGACGCGGCGCCATTTCGACACGCTCGACGACGGCAAGCGCGAGATCCACGAAGACATTCGCGAGATGGTGGCTTTCGAGCACCTCAACCTCGCCGAATCCAATTATCCGTCGGTGTTCAACAACACCAACGCGATGGACGTCGTGCTCTGTCGCAACGTGCTGATCTACTTCGATGCGCCGACCGTCGAGCGTGTCATCGGTCGGCTGCGTTCGTGTCTGATGCCAGGCGGTTACCTCGCGCTCGGGCGCAGCGAGCGCGTCCCGACCGAGGTGCAGGGCCTCGAGCCCGTCCGCATCGGAAACGATTTCTGGTACCGCCGCCGCGAAGAGGGACTGAACGCAGAGGCTCCATCGCGCCCGGCACCGCCGGTGGCCGTGCCCCGATCCCGCGACACGCCGTTTCCGAGCGAGCTCGATCAGTCGTTCGAGGACGGCGACTACGGTGCTGTGGCACGCAAGCTCTCGAGCTATCTGCGCGAAGATACACCGAGTCGTTCCGATCGTCGCCGCGCCATGCGTGTGCTGGCGCAGGCTTGCGCCAACCTTGGTCGCCTCGACGAAGCCCAGAGTTGGTGCGAGAAGGCGCTCGCCGAAGACAAGCTCGACCCACGGCTGCACTACCTGCTGGCGTCGGTGTTGCTCGAGCGCAACCAGGTGGGCGAGGCCGAGAGCAGTCTCCAGCGTGCCCTGTTCGCCGACGACCGCTTCGTGCTGGCCCACTTCGCCTTGGGCAACCTGACCCGGCGCTTCCGCGACTCGGGGCAGGCACGCGACCACTTTCAGCGAACCCTTGCACTGCTCCGGCACTACGGACCGGACGAGATCCTACCCGATTCGGAGGGACTGACCGCGGGGCGGCTTTCGGAGATCACCGAGCACGCACTCTCCCAGTGCTGAAGAAACGACCATGAGCGATCGCATACATACGGACGAGCATTCGGAGGAGAACCGGCCGGCGGAGCGTGAGCCCGTCGCCGGCAGTCCCGACCGCGAGCTCGTCGCCCGGGTGCTGAAGGAGCGCGCGCGCAAGCTGGCGCGACCGCTGGCCGAAGAGCAGCTCGAGGATACCGCCGATCTCGTGACCCTGGAGGTCGACGGCCACCGTTTTGCAGTCGAATCGGATCTGGTGCGCGAGGTTTTTTCCGTGCGTGCGGTTACACCGCTTCCGACCGCGCCGGATTTCGTCCTCGGCATTACCAACGTGCGCGGTCGGATCGTCGCGGTCCTCGACCTGCTTCGGATTCTCGGTCTCGGCGTTGCCGGGCGCAGCGGCGGGCAGGTGGTCATCGTCGAGGTCGGTGGGGTCGACGTCGCTTTCGACATCGGCGAGTCCGGCGTTGCTCAGGTTCCACTGAGCCATCTCCGCGATTCGTCGACGGCGGCCGGGCCCTACGTCAAAGCGGTCACGCCGGACCAGCTCGGGGTGCTCGACGTCGAGAGAATCATCGCCGAGACGCGGCAGACCGCGGCTTCGCTGGCGACGGGGGATTCGGCATGACCCGCGCCGCGTCCACGGAGGTCCGAGGCTGATGCCGGAGGCCGGCAATGTGCTCGACGAGCTGCTTCCGCTCTTCCAATCGGAGTGCGAGGAACGGCTCAACGCGATCTCCGCGTCGCTCGAGAGGGTCGAGGACTCTCCCAGCGACGACGAGCGGGCGGAGCTCGTCGAGGCCCTTCTGCGCGAGCTGCACAGCTTGAAGGGTGGCGCACGTGCGGTGAACCTGGGCGCGGCGGAGAGCGTATCGCACGCCTTCGAGCAGATTCTCGTTCGCATCCAGGGAGGCGATCTGGATTGGAACGGAGACGTTCTCGACGCCTGCCACCAATCGGTTTCCGTGCTGGGCGACCTCGTGACCGCGGCCGAACAGCACGGCGGACAGGCTGCCGCCGACATGATCGCTCTGCTCGAGGGGCTCGAGAGCGCTCCGCCTCCAGCGCCGGAGCCGCCCGCGCCCGCCCCGCCGGTGCCCGAAGCGCCGACGCCAACCGAGGTGTCGCCGGAAGAACAGGCGTTGATGCGCAAGCTCCTGCCGATCTTCCGCGCCGAAGCCGACGAGCGGCTCGAGTCGATCGCCGAAGCTCTCGGCGAGCTTCGCGGCGGCGGACTCCCGGCGGAGCGCCAGCACGAGCTCTTCGAGCGGGTCATGCGCGACGCACACAGCATGAAGGGCGGTGCGCGAACCCTCAACCTCAGTCACATCAGCGCGGTCTGTAAGGAATACGAGTACGCCGCCGCCAAGCTGACGCGCAAAGAGATTCCGCCGTATCCGGCTCTTTGGGACCTATTCGAGCGTACGTCCGACCTGGTGCAGAGCCTGTTGGAGGCGCCCGAAAACCTCAACGAAGGTCTCATCAACCAGATGATGCAGGAGCTCTCGACCGTCGAGGATCGCGTGCCGGCCGAGCCGGAGGTGCCGGTCGAAGCTCCTGTCGCGGCGACCCCCGCTGCCAAGCCCACGGTCAAGGCGACGCGAACGCAGTCGTCGCAGACCGTGCGCGTCGCCACCGAGAAGCTCGACAACGTTCTCCGCCAGTCGCAGGAGATGCTGGTCACCAAGCTCATGATGCAGCAGCGCAGCGCCGAGGTTCGCGAGCTCGCCACGCTGCTGCAGGAGTGGCAGGCGGAGTGGTCGCGCGTCGACACCGACGTCTACCGGCTGCAGTCCTGGGTCGAGAAGAACGACGAGCACACCGACTCTTCCGGCGTTTATGCGCTGGCCGCGAGCGCGACGCGCTTTCTCGAGTGGAGTCAGAAGAACGTGCGCTCGCTCGAGAAACAGGTGCGCGAGCTGAGCAAGAAGCTCTTCGAGGACCAGCAGGGTTTCGGCGTCATGGTCGACACGCTGGTCGACGAGACCAAGCGCGCCCTGATGCTGCCTTTGTCGACGCTCTTCAAAGGGCTGCCGCGCATGGTGCGCGAAGTCGCCCGTTCCGAAAAAAAGGCGATCGACCTCGAGATCGTCGGCGACGACGTCGAAGTCGACAAGCGTATCCTCGACGAGATGCGCGACCCGTTGATGCATCTGTTGCGCAACTGCGTCGACCACGGGATCGAGTCGCCGTCGGAACGCGAAGCGGGCGGCAAGCCGAAACGCGGCAAGATCGCGATCGAGGTCTCGCAGTCGGCTGCCGATGAGGTCACCTTGCTGGTGCGCGACGACGGGCGCGGCATCGATACCGAGCGCGTCCGAAGCGCCGCGGTCAAGAACGAGATCTTGAGCGACGCGCAGTCGCGTGTGCTCGGACACGACGAGGTTTTGCAGCTCATCTTTCGCTCCGGGGTATCGACCAGCGAGCGCGTCTCCAACATCTCCGGCCGTGGGCTCGGTATGGCGATCTGTCGCGAGGGTGTCGAGCGGCTCGGCGGCAAGATCGTCATCGAAAGCGAGAACGGAAAAGGGACGTCGTTTCGCATCGTCTTGCCGCTCGCGCTGGCGACCTACCGCGTCCTTCTGCTCGAGGTCGGCCGGCAGGTGCTCGCAGTTCCCACCGCCAATACCGAACGCGTCGTCCGCTTGACCGAAGACTCGATCGCCTCGGTCAACGGCAAGGACACCATTACCGATCGCGGTGAGCCGGTGCTGCTGCAGCGACTCGACGGCGCTCTCGGGCTCGACTCGGCGAGATCGACGCAGGGGCATCGTCCGGTCGCCGCGATCTTGCGCTCGGGCGATCGCAAGGTTGCGTTCGCGGTGAACCGCGTGCGCGACGAGCAGGAGGTTCTGTTCAAGGATCTCGGCTCGTACCTCGTTCACGTGCCGAACGTTTCCGGGTCGACCATTCTCGGGACCGGGCAAGTCGTGCCGATTTTGAACGTGCCGGAGATGATCGACGCGATCCATGCCGAGAACGTGGTCGTAACGGCGCGCAGCGAGGAGCCGGTTGCGGTCGAGCCGGCTCCCGAGCGGCAGAAATCGATTCTGGTGGTGGAAGACTCGATTACGTCACGCATGCTGCTCAAGGAGATCCTCGAGTCCGCCGGCTACCTGGTGTCGACCGCCATCAACGGTGCCGAGGCGGCGACGACTCTGGAGACCGATCGCTTCGATATCGTGGTCTCGGACGTCGAGATGCCGCGCATGAACGGATTCGAGCTCACCGAGCACATCCGTGCCGACGAACGCTTGTCCGAGCTTCCGGTGATTCTGGTGACCGGTCTCGAGCGCCCCGAGCAGCGCGAGCGCGGTCTCGCCGCCGGCGCCAACGAGTACATCGTCAAGGGCAGCTTCGAACAGAGCAACTTGCTGGAGGCGATCCAACGCCTCTGTGGTGAATCATGATCTCGGTTCTTCTCGTCGACGATTCCGACAGCGAGCGCGACCGCCTCGCCGAGGTGCTCGCTGCCGATCCGGCCATCCGGGTGGTGGCGACGGCGGCAGATGGTCGGACCGCAGCCGCCGAGGCGGCGGTGCACGACCCGGACGTCATCGTGATGGATTGGGAGATGCCGACGATGGATGGCCTCGCCGCCACTCGCAGCATCATGGAGGCCCACCCACGCCCGGTCGTGCTTTGCAGCGACACCTGGCGGCCCGACGACTTCGACGGGATGACGCGCATCCACGAGGCCGGCGCGGTCGCGGCAGTCCGTAAACCCGGGGACCCTTCCGCTGCGGCATTCGATGACCGCTGTCGCGAGTTGGTTCGCGCCGTGCATCGAAGCGCCGGGGTCAAGGTGGTGCGGCGATGGCGTCGCGACGACGAGTCCAACGGCCGCACCAGGGCGCGCGCCGAGGCCCCCGCTCAGCAGTCGATCCGTGTGGTCGCGATCGGTGTTTCGACCGGTGGGCCGCCGGTGCTGGAAGCGATTCTGTCGCGCCTGCCGGCGAGCTTTCCCGTGCCGATCCTGATCGTACAACACATCGCCGACGGCTTCGTACACGGTCTCGTCGACTGGCTGAAGCGGGTCACCCGACTACAGGTGGAGCTGGCGGCAAACGGGGAGTGCGCCTACGGCGGTCACGTGTACCTCGCGCCCGACGGTCGCCATCTCGGCATCGACGCGGGCGGCAGGTTGGTGCTCGACGACTCGCCTCCGGAGCGCAGCCAGCGGCCGGCGGTGTCGTATCTCTTTCGCTCGGTGGGCGCTGCCTTTGCCGGGCAATCGGCTGGTGTGTTGCTGACCGGGATGGGTAGCGATGGCGCCGCCGAGCTCAAGCACCTGCGCGCGCTCCAAGCGGTTACGATCGCCCAGAACGAGCGCACTTGCACGGTGTTCGGCATGCCGGGCGAAGCGATCAAGATCGGCGCCGCGAAGTACGTGCTGCCGCCGGACGAGATCGGCGATCTGCTGTGCCGGATATGTGGATTGCGTGGACTGACGGCGGCCGAGCGACCGGACACGGCGGGCCGCGTCGACTTCGAGCGCGAGATGCGCCGAACGAAAACAAATGAACGGGCTTAGCAGTCCGCTGAACGAGTGGGATCCGAAGGAAGAGCACTTTACTCGGAACGGAGGTTGAATCGATGGCTTCAAGAGATATGCACCCGGGTTCGGGTGGCGGCGGGCTGATCAGCTCGGTAGGGGAGGTCCTGTCGGACCGAACCGCGCTACTGTTGTTGGCCGGCGTACTTGCGGCGGTCGCGGGTATCATTTTCTACGTTCTCGGTCGGCAAGGCGCCGTCGTAGAGGATCTCGCGCGTGAGAACGCTGCCGCCATCGCGCGCTCCGCTGAGGCGGTTCAGGAGATCTACGGTCAAGAGGTCGAAAAACGCCTGACCGCGGTGCGCAACAATCCCGGCGTGGCTGCGGCGCTCGCGACCTTGCCGAGCTCCAAGTCGGTGGTCGGTCTGATGGATCGTTACGGCGCGAATCGGGTGGTGGCGTTCACCGGCCCCGGTTCGACCGACTTCCAGCGGGCCGCGAGCGAGAGCCTGCGTTCCGCCCCCGGCGAGGGGTACTACGAGGTGCGCGAGGGGCGCAGCGGAGCGGTGCTGCACTACGCGATCGATTCCAACCGCGACGGCATTGCGGTCGAGGTCGAGGTTCCGATGTCGCCGATCTCGGCGTTGGCGTTCCCCGGCTTGAGCTTCTGGCTGATGACGCTGGGAGCCATCGTGACGCTTGGGCTGATCGGGATCCTCATGCGTTCGCGCTCGTCGTCGTCCGAGATGCACCGCTACATGGCCGCGCAGGACAACGCCAAGCGCGAGCTCGAGCGCGAGGTCGCCGAGCGCACCAAGATCGAAGAGGACTTGCGCGCCCAGGCGCAGGAGGTGATCCAGGGCGTCGGCGTCGTTTCCGAGGCGGTCAGCCGCATCTTGACCTCGATGACCCAGGTCGTTTCCGGAGCGACCGAAACCGCGGCTTCGGTTACCGAGGCGGCAACTACAGTCGAGCAGGTCAAGCAGACTTCGCAGATGTCGAACCAGCGCGCGACCGATGTTGCCACCATCGCCGAGCGCGCCGTGCAGATCTCGCAGACCGGCGAGCAGTCGGTTCAGGAAGCGATCGAGGGAATGACTCTGGTGCGCGACCAGATGCAGTCGATCGCCGAGAGCGTGCTGAAGCTCGGCGACCAGAGTCGAGCGATCGGCGAGATCATCAC
>JANQHZ010000434.1 GCA_028282445.1 Candidatus Binatia bacterium
TGCGCGAAAGAGTGTCGAACGCGCCCTCCTCGCCTCTGGCCTCCGACTCGGCTTCGAGCGCCTCGTCGAGCCGCCCGCGGGGCCCGTCGAGGGCGCGGTCGAGGTTGTATTGCGACTGGCGACGACGAATCTCCTCGCGCACCATGTCGATCAAGTCGTCGAGGCCGACGATTTGGATGCTGTCGGTCTCAAAGCCGTTGCGCAGCAGCCAGTCGCGCGCCTGTTGGGCATCGTCGGTGTACGACAGGAGCTCGGCGAACTTCTCGAATACCTCTTCAGGGGAGAGTCGAACCTGCTGGGTGCCGTCCCACTCGGTGTAGCGAACCGTAATCATCGGTCACAGCATCCGGCACACTCGAGACGGCGTCGCGAGCGGCGACGGGTCGAGCGGGATTTCACCGCCGCCCTCTTCGATCGCGACTCACCACGGTCCGCATTCAAGTCCCGTAGCGCAGCCGCCCGCCTTCGCGGTTGCGATTGAGTTTCTCGTGCAGATGCAGCCCTTCGAAAACGAACTCGGATGCCGCCGCCAGGAACCCTGGGCTTTCGATCGGGCCGAGGCTGTGAATCGCCTCGCGCAAACCTGGAATCTGACGAACGCCGTCCAGGTAGTCCTCGGACTTCATGCGGTCGCCGACCTCGACCCCCCACCCGGCTTCGAAGTGCTGCACGATCGGCGCGAGGCTCTCGACATCGAGCCTGCGGTCGAAAACCGCGAGCACCGCACGGTCCACCAAGCGCTCGACGATCTCGCCGGCGGTCGCCTCTTCCGCGGCGTACTCGATCTCGATCTTGCCCGTCATCGAGGCGTGCACCGCGCTGAGATCGGAGAGACGCGGCACGACCTCGCCCTCTCCGGTCCTCACCGAGCGCTTCTCGGCGTTGCTCAATACGCTCTCGAAGTTATTGATCGAGGCGCGCACGCTCACTCCTGACGCCTGGTTGATCTCGCTAGAAGCGCGCGCTTCGAACGTAAGCTGGGCAACGATCTCCTTGAGAAAGTCGGGCATGTGAACAGGACGATCGAAACGGTCGAGCGCCGGCAACTCCTGCTCCATGATGGCAATCTCATCGTCGACGGTGCGCGGATAGTGAGTCCGGATCTGCACGTCGAAACGGTCCTTGAGAGGCGTGATGATCCGCCCGCGCGACGTATAGTCTTCAGGGTTGGCGCTCGCCACCAACACGAAGTCCAGTGGCAATTGAATCTTGTAGCCCTTGATCTGGACGTCCTTCTCTTCCATCAGGTTGAACAACCCGACCTGAACTTTTTCGGTCAGGTCGGGAAGCTCGTTGATGGCGAAAATGCCGCGGTTGGTTCGCGGGATGAGCCCGAAATGGATCGTGTCTTCGTCCTCGAGGTACCTTCCCTCGGCCACCTTGATCGGGTCGACCTCGCCGACGAGATCGGCCATCGAGACGTCAGGCGTCGCCAGCTTTTCGCCGTAACGCCGGGACCGGTCGATCCAGACGATCTCGAGCGCATCGCCCTCGGCCGCGGCACGCTCACGACACGACTTACAAATCGGAGCTTCTGGACTGTCGTTGAGCGGACACCCGCGAATCGCCGGCACCTTCTCGTCGAGCATGCTCATCAGCCCGCGCAGAATGCGCGACTTCGCCTGGCCGCGCTCACCGAGCAAAACGATGTGGTGTCCCGCGAGGATGGCGTTTTCCAGCTCGGGAATGACGGTCTCGTCAAAACCGATGATCCCGGGAAGCATCCGCACTCCGCTCTCCATCATCGAGAGAAGGTTCGAACGCATCTCTTCCCGAACCGTCCGTATCCGGTATCCACTCGCGCGCAGCTCGCCTAGGGTTCGAGCTTCTTGCATGCCGTCGGCCTCCACAAATCGTCTCGGGATATTCTTGTGAGTATAGGGCCGCACGCCGAAGGTTCCAAGCGCGAGAATCGCCGCTCGAATACGGCGCCCGTTTGCGCTGGAGCGATCAAGGATCGTCCAAACACCGAACCGCAGGTCGCGGCCGTTGCGACCCGCGGAACGCGCCTACGCCCCCGTTCTCAACGCCTCACGGCAGGTGCAGCGCTTCGAAACGCGGGCGCAGTCGATCGTAGACCGCTTCGAGGTGCTCCGGCATCACCCGGACCTCACCGAGCAGGGGCATGAAGTTGGTGTCCCCGACCCAACGAGGCACCACGTGCCAATGCATGTGGTCGGCGATCCCCGCACCGCCCGCACTGCCCAGGTTCATCCCCACGTTCATACCTTCCGGAGAAAACTCCTCGCGTAGCGCCTCGACGGTGGCTCGTAAGCCGTCCGAGAGCTGACGCCATTCGGCGACCGAGAGCTCGCTGACGTCGGCGGTATGGCGCCGCGGCGATACCATGAGGTGACCGTTGGCGTAGGGGAACTTGTTGAGCATCACACTCGTATGCTCGCCCACCGCCAGAACCAGAACCTCGCGCGGGTCGGGCGCAGTCGGGTTTTGGCAAAAGATGCAGCCCGCCTGCTTCGGTCCACCGATGTGGACCATTCGCCACGGCGCCCACAGAACCTTCATCGGCGGCCGCGGCGGAGGGTATTAGTCGCCGGCCGATGTCGACGACGTCGAATCGCCGTCCACGCGCTCGCGCAGCTCCTTACCCGCCTTGAAGAAAGGCACCCGTTTGGCTTCGACGTCCACCCGCCGGCCGGTGCGCGGATTGCGCCCGGTGCGGGCCTGGCGATGGCGGACGACGAAACTTCCGAAACCACGGATCTCGATCCGCTCGCCGCGCCGCAAGGACTCCGAGAGCCCTTCGAAAACCTCGTTGACCATCACTTCCGCGTCGCGCCGCGAAAAGCGCGGATAGAGCGCGACTAACTCGTCGATCAGATCGCGCTTCGTCACCGAAGCCGCGTCGTCACTCGGTAGAGGATCGGTCGTCGGCATCCGGTTGCCCCGTGGTCCCTTCTTCGGTTGCAGCCGCGGACCCTTCTTCGCGGTCCAGGCGCAGGTCCGACTTCAGAATGTCTTCGAAGGAGAAGCGACCACCCTCGCGTTCTTTCTCGAGGTACGTTTCGATCTCTTCGCGCTCTTCCGACTTGCGCAGCGCCTTCACACTGAGAGCGATCTTGCGATCCTTGGTGTCGATCGAGGTTACTTCCGCCTCGATCTTCTGGTCGATGTGGAACTCCTCCTGCGGTCGGTCGATGCGCTCGGTGCTCAATTGAGACACGTGAATGAGCCCCTCGATGCCCTCTTCGATCTCTACGAAGACACCGAAGTCGGTAACGCTGGTGATCGTTCCGGTGACGCGCTGGCCAACCGGGTAGCGCGCCTCGATTCCGCTCCAGGGGTCGTCCGCCAGCTGCTTCACACCGAGAGAGACGCGTTCGTTGTCGACGTCGATGCCGAGCACGATCGCCTCGACCTCGTCTCCCTTTTGGAACATCTCGGAGGGATGCCGCACCTTCTTGGTCCAGTGCAGGTCGGAGATGTGCACCAATCCGTCGATCCCGTCCTCGACCCCGATGAAAACACCGAAATCGGTGATGTTCTTCACCGTCCCCTTGATGCGGCTGCCGATCGGGTGGTTGACCCGAACCAGCTCCCACGGGTTCGGCTCCGCCTGCTTCAGCCCCAGCGAAATGCGACGGTTGGCGGTATCGACATCGAGCACGACGACGCCGACCTCGGTTCCCACCTCGACGACCTTCGACGGGTGGGTCACGCGCTTGGTCCAAGACATCTCGGAGACGTGCACCAATCCTTCGATGCCCGCTTCGAGCTCGACGAACGCGCCGTAGTCGGCAAGGCTCACGACTTTTCCGGAGATGCGCGAACCGACCGGGTAACGTTCCGCGACGCTTGCCCACGGGTCGGGCATGATCTGCTTCATGCCGAGCGACACGCGGCCGCGCTCGGGGTCGTACTTCAAGACAACCACCCGGCACTTGTCTCCTACGTTGACGACGTCGGAGGGCTTGTTGACCCGGCCCCAGGACATGTCGGTGACGTGCAGAAGACCGTCGATCCCGCCGAGGTCGACGAACGCCCCGTAGTCGGTGATGTTCTTGACGACGCCTTCCAAGATGACGCCCTCTTCGAGGACCTTGAGGGTCTCCTCTTTGAGCTGCGCGCGCTCCTTCTCCATCACCTGACGACGCGAGACAACGACGTTGCCGCGCGCGCGGTTGAACTTGAGTACCGAGAACTCGCCCTTCTGGTTGAGGAAGCGGTCGAGATTGCGTGCCGGACGAATGTCGGCGTGCGACCCCGGCAAGAACGCGGGAACGCCGACGTCGACCTTGAGGCCGCCTTTGACCTTACCGACGATTACACCCTCGATGATCCCTTCGCTCTGGTAGGCCTTTTCGATCTCGCTCCAGACCTTGGCCTGCTCCGCCTTCGAACGCGACAAGACGATGCCACCGGTATCGCCGTCGTCGGACTCGAAATAGACGTCGACCTCGTCTCCAACTTCTACCAGCAGGGTGCCGCCGCGATCGGAGAACTCCCGGATCGGGATCTGTCCTTCCGACTTGTAGCCGATATCGACCGTGACGTGATCTCGCGTAACCTGG
>JANQHZ010000304.1 GCA_028282445.1 Candidatus Binatia bacterium
CTCATCGATGAAGCCCGCATCGGCGGTCGTATAGTGCCCGGGGAACTGCTCTAGGTAGGCCCGTTTGAAGCCGTCGTCGTTGTGCCACAGGGTCGGTAGGCAGCCGGGGGGCAGTGGAAGCTTGACGCACAGGGTGCCGCTCTCGCCGTTCGGGACGGGGCGGTTGCGGTCGTCGAGGCAAACGACGTCGTATCCGGGTACGGCCTTGGCCGGTGACCCGCGTCGGACCGGCAACTCTTCGATCCCCATGCAGTTCGAGGCGATCGCCCAGCCGGTTTCGGTTTGCCACCAGTGATCGATGACCGGAACGCCGAGGTGTCGCTCCGCCCACTCGATGGTGGGTGGGTCGCCGCGCTCACCGGCCAGAAAGAGAGTCCGCAGGCTGGAAAGGTCGTACTTCTCGATGTGCTCGCCCTTGGGGTCTTCCTTCTTGATCGCTCGGAATGCCGTGGGTGCGGTGAACAGGGCGCTGACTCCATACTCCTCGATCACACGCCAGAAGGTTCCAGTGTCGGGCGTGCCGACCGGCTTGCCCTCGAACAGAACGGTCGTGCAACCGGAGATCAGCGGCGCGTAGACGATGTACGAATGGCCAACGACCCAGCCGATGTCGGACGCCGCCCAGAAGACTTCTCCCGGCTCGATTCCGTACACGGTCTCGAGGCTCCATTGCATCGCGACGGCGTGGCCGCCGTTGTCGCGAACGACTCCCTTGGGGATACCCGTGGTGCCGGAGGTGTACAGGATATATAGCGGGTCGGTCGCTTCCACGCTGGCGCACGGGACGGGGGTGGCGGCGGCGTATAGTCGCTCCCAATCGCGATCTCGCTCGGGCTCGAGGTCGCATCGACCCTGCTCGCGTTGCAGGACGACGCAGATCTCGTGCTTGTGAGTCGCGAGATCGACGGCGGCGTCGAGGAGCGGTTTGTAGTCGACGATCCTGCCGGGCTCGATCCCGCACGATGCCGTCAGGATTGCCTTTGGCTCGGCATCGTCGATGCGGGTCGCGAGCTCCTTGGCGGCGAACCCCCCGAAAACGACGGAATGGATTGCGCCGATGCGAGCACAGGCGAGCATCGCGAAGACAGCTTCCGGCACCATCGGCATGTAGACGATGACGCGATCGCCCTTGCCAACGCCGAGATCGCGTAGCATTCCGGCGGTGCGGGCGACGCAGTCCCGCAGCTCGCGGTAGCTGAAGCGTTGTTTCTTCCCCGCAAGTGGACTGTCGTAGATCAAGGCTGTCCGATCGCCGTTTCCGGCTTCGACGTGACGATCGACGGCGTTGTAGCAGGTGTTGAGCATTGCCCCCGAGAACCAGCGGTAGAAGGGCGGGTCGGAGTCATCGAGGACGCGATCCCACGGGTGGTCCCAATCGATGCGTTGTGCCGCATGAGCCCAGAAGGTCTCGGGATGATTCAGCGACTGGCGGTAGAGTTCCTCATATCGGCCGGACATCGATTGGCGCTCCTGTCGTCTCGACGATCCAGGCTATTCGGCGTCGCCGATTCTCTCAACCAGATTCGGGATCTCGAATTTGGTCACTTCGATTCGCGATAGCCGTGAAGCAAACGTCCCCCTTCCAGGGTCTGTCGATTTTCTCGTCATTGAATTGGTGATCGAGGCTGAGGCGAAGGCGAGGCTGAGGGTGGTGGTCGCGCGGAGCGCGACGACGATTGCCGTGCCCGATGCATCCCTACCATCCTCAGCCTGAGCCTCGCCTTCGCCTCAGCCTTGATAGGGATATTCGCTCGTTCTCCGGGTTTTCAGCGGCGCCGGATCAAAACTCATGAACAGTGCGGGCTAGAGCTGCGACCCGCAGTGGCGGCAGAACACCGCGTCGGGTGAGTGTCCCTCTCGAGCGCAGGACGGGCAGGATTGGGTGTTCAAGTGCCCACGTCCGATATCAGTGAGCTCCGCGGTCACGATGCCGGTCGGCACCGCGATGATTCCGTAGCCGAGAATCATCAACACCGCGGCGAGGCTTCGGCCTAGCGGAGTCTGGGGAGTGATTTCGCCGTAGCCGACCGTGGTCATCGTGACGATCGCCCAGTACATCGCCGTCGGGATGCTGGAGAAACCGTGCTCCTCACCCTCGATCACGTACATACTGGCCCCAACGACGACGACGATGGTGAGTACGGCAAACAGAAAGACCGAGATCTTGCGGCGGCTCGCGGTGAGAGCTTGCCAAAGCTGCTCGGACTCGCCGACGTAGCGACCCAACTTGAGCACGCGAAAGATGCGCAGCAGTCGCAGGACCCGGATGACCAAGAGAGAGTGCGCTCCGGTGAACACCAGGCTGGCGTAGGTCGGCAGCACGGAGAGCAAGTCGACGATGCCGAAGAAGCTGAGGGCGTACGACATCGGCCGCCCCACGCTGATCAGTCGCAATACGTACTCGATCGAGAATAGGATCGTGATGATCCACTCCATTTGGAGGAGCTGGTCGCCGAACTCAGAACGGATTGCCGCGACGCTTTCGAGGATGACCACGAGCAGGCTGATTCCGATCAACAGGAACAGGCCGACATCGAAGGTCTTGCCGCCCGGGGTGTCGGCCTCGAAGATGATTTCGTGCAGCCGCCTGCGCCACGGCGCGAGCGGGAGTTCTTCCGGCTGCTTGGGGTCCATCGGTTTCCTGGCTGATTAGCAGCCAGCGAGTTCCGGTGACGAGCCCGAAGATGCGCGTGCCGCTGTACAACCCGCCTAGTATGCGGTGGCTTGGTGGTCAAACCCGGCGTCCGCCCGGCGTACGCGTCGCCACCGAGGGCGATTTCCTCGGCGGCGAGATTGTTGTAAGAGCTTTGAGACTTCGGGGAGGAAACTGTGACGAATCGAAGATTGCTCATTGCGACCCTGATCGCGTCGACGATCGGCCTTTGCTCGTGCTCGTTCACAATCGGGGGCAACAAGGCCAAGGATCCGCCGGCGGCCGCTCAAGCCGTGCCGACGCCCGATGCCGGTCCGTTGTCGGGGATCGAGAAGGGCATGAAGAAGAAGCAGGTGATCGATATCCTGGGAATTCCGACCCTTCGGACGCCGCTCGGCGACGTCCTCATGCCGTCTCAGTTCATGCCCGAGATGTGGAGTTACCGGGGGCTTGGACGCATCTACTTCAGCGGCAGCAGTCCTCAGACGATGGAGAGCCCGGTGGTGACCAAGGTCGAGTACGATCCGTCCGAGGCGGCGGCCGCACCGCCTCCGCCCGAGCCCTACGGGACCAACGACTAGCGGGCGTTTCCGGTCGGGGTCAGGGGGCCCTCCACGCGATCCTGCGGCTTCGATCGATGAAGCTGAGCGACGGCTGGTCGCCATGCTGGAGCAGGGCGATTCTCTCGTTCGCTCCCTCGTCGGACATGATCAATGCGGCTCCCTGCGCGCCGGTGGTCAGAAGGGCGCGGGTGTTGCCGTCGTTGTCGCGCATGGCGATGGCCGGCCCGTCGTCGTTGACGTTGAAGATCGCTCCGGCTTTCGACGTCTGGCCGTAGAGTGCCAGGCCCGGGCCGGTGTTGTCGACGCTGAGTACGGCGCGCGGCCGTCTCCGTTCGTCGAGCAGGCTGACCCCGGCGCGAGGGTTGATCAGAATGCGGACTTGGCCCTGCTTGTCGACCAGATGCAGCGACTCTGCGACGATCGTTCCGGGGTGTTGAGGTGTTGCGGTCGCCCCGAGCGAGATAGCGCCGACAATGAGCGCAATCATGGTCGCGACGAGGCAGCGCAGTCGCCGTTGAGATCGCTCGAGGCGGGCGAGCCGGACCTCGAGATCGGTTCGTTCTCTCTCCATCACCTTCTCCTTCCTCTCATCCCACTCGTCCCCAGTGTACGCGTATTCGAAGAAAGTGAAGCCCCGAGTTGTCTTCAGGCTACTTGCGACGGCCGGCCGACGTGCCGGGTTCGCCGCGGCAGGCAAAGGCTTGCCAGCGCGAGCGGGATGCGTTCCGCGCCGCAGCTACGGTGTGGCGGGGGGACGCATTTCGCGTCGGACGTACTCATTGGAGCCTTTGCGGAGGTTGACGAAGAGCAACTCGGGTACGCTGAATAGAATGCCGGACGCTCCGGCGCGCAGGGCCCGGCCTTTGTCGAAAGGAGCGGAGACGACCCCGGCGGCGCTCTTGGCGACGCTTGCGACCAGGTTCAACGCGCCAAGGGCGGGGCGTAGCGCGACGGTGCGATCGGTGAAGAAGACGAAGAAGCCGTCTTCTTCGCTGGGCGAGTAGAGCGTCGAGCTCCAGACGTTGGATTCGCGCAGTGCGACACCTGGGCGGAAGCGGCCGGCGTGCAGCCGGTCGAGATGGTAGTGTCGGAACGAGGGGAGGTCGACTCGCGAGACCACTGAGTAGTTGTCTCGGACGTGGCGCTCGGAGATGAAAGGGATGAAGTTGAGTTCATCGGTGGGGGCGACGTAGCCGCCGAGGTGCAGCTCGGAGGCGTTCCGCACCTGCAGCGGATCAGCTTCTTCGCCGGCCAGCGCGCTGTCGATCGTTCTGAAGATCTCGGAAACGCAGTTGCGCAGCAGCAGGTGGTAGGCATAGCGTTTTCGCAGGGCCTTTTCGAAAGAGCGCTTGCGCGCACGCGCGGCCCGCAGGTGGTGTACACCGGCGTCGTGCAGCGAATCTTGCGTAGCGACGATCGGAACGCTGCCGTTGCCGCTTGGTAACCAAGCGCCGGATCGCACACGCAGCTCGGCGGCGCCACCGAGGGCGCGTCGGAGCTCGGCCACGCGTGCGACGGCGGTTTCAAAAGCGCTCCAGGTCGCTTCAACCAAGTCGGTGTCTGAGAGGACTCGAGCGAGCGCGTCGTCACGGTCGCGCAGGGCTTCTTCGAAGAGCTCGGGCAGGGCGGCGCGGCGGCGTGGAATCAGCTCCAGGCTCTCGGCGTCGGGAGGCATGGCGTCGAGGAGAATCCAGCGATCCTGCTCGAGGCTTCTTTCGATCGCGACGAGTCGCGCGAGGCCGAGTAGGAAGGGGTAAGCCCAGTCCGAACGTCGACTCGACAGCAGTCGAAGCAGCGACGAGGAGATGGAGTCGGCGAGCGAGCGCAGCTGGGGGCGAGCACCTCGTGGCAGGGGCGTCTGTTCGCTCGGTGCGACCAACATGCTCGGCGCGAGCGCGTGCGGTCCGCCGGCCAGCACGTCGATGGCCGCGATGGCTGTGTGCAAGTCGGAGTGGTGTTCGGCGAACGGCTTCGCGACCGCGGGGTAACGTTGAGGGTCGGGTTGCGGGAGTGGCGGGTGCTCGGGTTTCAGCGTGGCGAGCGCCGCGCGTAGCTCGGTCGCTCGCTGCTGGAGGAAGTTGGGTCCGTAGCGTGATTCCGCCTTAAGACGTATCGCGCTCAGGACGCGTGCGTCGATGCCTCGAGGGCCTGCCGTGCCGGCTCGGAAAAATCCGACGCCGCGTACCACGAGGTGAGGGGCCGCCGTTGTGGGATGTCGATTCGACAGCTGCTCGAACAGCTCGACTTCGCGTTGCAGCTCGTCGAGCAACCGGAGCTCTCGTTGCTGGACAAGGTATCGCCGATGGAAGGCCGCGCGCAGGCGTTCGTAAGTCTCGTCCGAGGTCTCTACCCGCGACAGCGAGATGCCGCGATTCTTGAGCGTTCGGTAGCGGTGCTCGAAGCGCTTCCACGAATCGCGGCGGAGGAGCACGAGGCCGCGGTCGTGTTGGAAATGGTACACCCAACCGGCGAAGCGGATAGCGGCGTGTCCGCCGCTCGAGTCCCCTTCATTGGCTTCGATGTACAGGTAGTCGAAGCTGCTGCCGAGAGCGCCGGAGGCGATGCCGACCAGGGTGCAGAGCGCGAGCCCGGCCTCGATCGCACCGCGCCGCAACCGGCAGCGGATGGGGCCGCTACTCGGCGTCTTGGTAACCCTCTTGGATGGCCTCTGCGGTCGCGGCTTGACCGTCGCTCCAGTTCTGTTGGTAGACAGCCAGCTGGTCCTTCGTCACGTTCGCGCGCGCGAGACCGGTCCCGACCCCGACCCATGTGGTGCGATCGGACTCCCAGTCGGAGATGCCGCGCTTTTCGGCGAGCGGGCCGATGCCGGACAGAAAGTTGCCGCTGGAGCCGCCGGAAACCACGTATGCGTGGGTGTAGGCGGCGACGTCCGCTTCGTAGTCGTCATTCTCCGCGCTCTCCGGCGAGCTGGAATTCGAGCTCGATTCGAAGGGGCTGCTGGAGGACTCCGAGCCGCTCTTCGAAGAGTCCGAAGAGCTCTCCGAGCTGTAGGAGAAAGAACAGCCCGCGGAAGCGACGACACCGCCGAGCAGGGCCATCGATGCGAACCTACGAATTGTGGTTGTCCATCGCTGTTGTCTCATCGAACGACACCTACTCCATCGTAGCGATACGTCAAGCTCAGGAACGAGGGCGCCTCCCGGCGGGAGCCGACCAGCCCCCTTCCCGCCGGCCCGGTTTCCGGGACCGGCGTCAAAGTTGACCGCGGCTCTTGTGTGCCTGGCGATTAGCCTGTTTGTTTTGGCTCCGTGATTCTCACAGTCTTGATGATCCTGGTGGCGATCGCCCTCGCTGTCCTCCTGTCCTTGGTCGCGCTGGCGCAGTTCTGGTCGCGAACGCCGCACGGCCGGCTCAAGCCGATATTCGCCTTGGCCTTTCGCCTGCAGGCTCTGGCCGACAAGTCGGTGCTGGACGGCGTCTTGGCGCTTCCGATGGAGACGGCCGAGAAGCGAGCAGCCGTTCGCGCGAAGTTTCTCGAGGACGTCGCGCCGCTCGCCAAGCCGGTCTCCTTCGACGGTGCGATCGAGGACAAGACGATTGACGGGGCGGGCGGGGCGTTGCCGATCCGGATCTACACTCCCAGCGGCAACGGTCCTTTTCCCTGCGTCGTGTACATGCACGGCGGCGGGTTTATCGTCGGAAGCCCGAGCTACACGGACGGCCTGACCCGGGCGATCGCGTCGGCGGCGCCTGCGGTGGTGGTAAGCGTCGACTACCGGCTCGCCCCGGAGTCGCCATGGCCGGCCGCGGTCGAGGACTCCGAGCGGGTCCTCGAGTGGTGCCTCGCGAACGCTCGCGAGCTCAACATCCAGGACCGAGCCTTGGCGGTTGCCGGGGATAGCGCGGGCGGCAACCTGGCGGCGGTGCTCGCCCAAGGCGATCGCAATTCGGGGCGCGGCTGCGTCGGGTTGCAGGTGCTCATCTACCCGACGGTCGATGGAAGTAGGCTGGATCGCGACTCGCAGGTTGCCTTTGCCAGGGGGTTCGGCCTCACGACCAGGGATATCGAGGTTTGTTTCGCCCGTTACGTACAAGAGCGTACCGCTCTGACCGATCCTGCGGTGTCGCCTTTGTACGCTAAGTCGCTCGCCGATCTCGCCCCGGCGCTCGTCTTTACTGCCGGCTTCGACGTATTGCGCGACGAGGGGATCGCCTACGTTGAGCGACTTGCGGAAGCGGGCGTCGAAGTGGATCACGTGCACGAGCCGGAGATGCCGCACGGCTACATCACCATGACCAGAGTCTGCAGCGAGGCCGCGGTCGGCGCCGAGCGCATCGCCGGCGCGGTGCGCGAGCTCGGCGAGAGAAACCGCCAAGCTTAACGGTCCAGCGTCCGGTTGGGCGTTTGGTGGCCCGACTCGAAGCGCAGAATCACATCGGGTCGTTTGGGGCTGTTCGGTCGGTCGAGCTCGTGCGGGAAGCTCAGGGCGTGCAGCGGTGGCGCCGGGCTCTGGGAGAATGTCATCTCCAGCACCCTCGGGACGCCGTGTTGGTTGGCTCCCGAGTAGTTGTTCGGATGGACGTGGACCAACTCCAGAGGAAGGTCCTTGATGAAGCCAACGATGCGTTCGCGGAATCGAGGCACTCCATGAAACTCGATCACCAAACCGCAGACGAGGGCTGCGTTATCCAAGATTTCCTGCAAGAGAAGGTACTCGGCGCCTTCGATATCGATCTTGAGAAAGTACGGATCCAAGCCGGGTCGGCGCGCTAGGGCATCGCGCAGCGTCGTCGTGCCCGGGATGCCGCGTCCGATTCTCTCGCGGTAGTGGCGACGATCTCCGCGGAAGAAACGTCGGTAGGCGGCGTAGGTTCGGGCCGATTCGGTCAACTTAGCGGGGGATTCAGCCCATAGCGCGAAGCTGGCCAGGTTGCTCAAGATTCTCTTGCCCCAGAATGTGTTGGTAACGGTGTGGTCGTAGACATCGACGGGAACGGGCCGTTCTTGCACGAAGCTTTGTTCGAAGCTCCAGTCGGTCGACAGACCCATTCCGATCAGGCATCGGGTCCTTTGTACCGATGCCGGGTCGACGAGATAGCCGCCGTCACCTTGGCGTCCGAGTCTCGTCAGATCGAATCTGCCGGCCGGTTTGAA
>JANQHZ010000363.1 GCA_028282445.1 Candidatus Binatia bacterium
GCCCGGCTCGATGTCGACCGTGTTGATCGCCGCGCCGACGCCGGTCATCACCCCGCAGCCGACCAGGCACGCGCGGTCGAGCGGCACGTCGTCTCGGATTTTGATCACCGCCGTCTCGCGCACGACGGTCTTCTCCGCGAAGCAACCGACGCCCGCCATCTTGCCGATTTCCACGCCGTCCTTCTCGAAGACGTTGTCCTCACCGGTCATCGCCATCTCGAAACCGGTCGGGCAGAGGTGTCCCTTGCCGGCCAGGCAGTAGTGGCACTTGCCGCAGTTCTGCACCCAGGCCAGGAGAACGTGGTCACCGGGCGCGAGATCCTTCACCCCGCTGCCGACTTCCTCGACGATTCCGGCTCCCTCGTGCCCGAGCACCGCCGGCGGCGGCACCGGGATCTTGCACTCCATCACCGACAAGTCCGAGTGACAGACACCCGCCGCCGTAACTTTCACCAGCACCTCGTCCTCGCGCGGCGCTCTGAGATTCACTTCTTCGATCGACAGCGGTTCGTTGTAACCGCGCATGACGGCGGCTTTGACCATCTTGACCTCCTAAAGCTTTAAGAAAACACCGGCGGAACGGCCGGGTTGATGGTCGTACGACGAACCGCCGAGGCGGGTCAAACCGCCGGCACGTGCGGGGGACGTCCGCAACCTTCGACACCTCCATTGTGCGATCCTCGGGGGCGTGGTTCCCTTGCCTCATGACCAAGACAGCCCTGCCGATCTGTTTCGCCCTGGTCGCGGCCTGCACCTTGGCCAACGCCGACAGCGAGACACACGGCCACGAGCCCGGTCGGGCGACGACGCACCGAACCTTCGAAGACGTCGAGCACTGGTCAGCGGTGTTCGACAAACCGGAGCGCGACGAGTGGCAGATGCCGAAGAAGGTCGTCGAAGCGCTGCGCCTCAAATCCGGCCAAACCGTCGCCGATCTCGGCGCCGGCACCGGTTACTTCATTCCGCATCTCGCCGAGGCCGTCGGCCCCGGCGGTACGGTCTTCGCGGTCGAAGTGGAGCCGAATCTGGTCGCCCACATGCGCCGGCGCGCCGAAGACAACCAGCTGACCCAGGTAGTTCCGGTCCTGACCTCGAAGGACCGCGCCAGGCTACCGCGCGGCCGAGTCGACCTCGTGTTGATCGTCGACACCTTCCATCACCTCGACCACCGCGCCGAGTACCTCGCCAAGCTCGCCGATGTGCTGACGCCGCTCGGCCGTCTCGCCGTAATCGACTGGATGAAAAAACCGCTGCCGGAGGGACCGAAGCCCGATCACAAGCTGTCCCGCCAGCAGGTCGTCGACGAAGTCGTGGCCGCCGGCTACGAGCTCGTCGACAGTCCCGACTTCCTGCCGTACCAGTACTTTCTGGTTTTTCGGAAGTCCGAGGGGCGGACCTGGGGTCACGGCACGGCGCCCGAGAAGTGAGGGCGTTCCTCACCGGCGCCCCGCACCTGCCCTCGTTCGACCACCGAACCCGAATTTCGAAACCGCTCTGATGAAAGATACCGACGCACCTGCGACGCGCCCCCTACCGCCCGCCAAAGACGTCGCCCTGGTCATTCTCGACTGCGACGGCGTCCTCTTCGACTCGCGTCCGGCCAACGTCGCCTTTCACAACGCCGTCTTGAACCGCCTCGGCGAGCCGCAGCTCGACCGCGAGGGCGAAGACCTCGCACACTACCTCGCGGCGGGGCAACTCTACGATCGCCTATTCGGCCTCGATACGGAGATTCGCCGACGAGCGACCGAGATCGCTCGCGCTCTCGACTACACGCCGTTCTACGACTTGATGGTACCGGTCGACGGCCTCTTCGAAACGCTCGACGATCTACAACGCCGGCACGCACTCGCGATGGCGTCCAACCGCTCGCGTACAGCGCGGGGCACGGCCGAACGCTTTGGCATCGATCGCTACTTGCAGGTCATCGTCGGGACGCTCGACGTCGCCCGCCCCAAGCCCGCTCCGGACATGTTGGAGCTGTGCATGCAGCGCCTCGGCGCCGAGCCGAGCAACACGATCTTCGTAGGAGATGCCACCAGCGACCGCGACGCTGCCGCGGCTGCCGGCGTCGGGTTCGTCGGGGTCGGCGAATACAGTGGAGTCGACGACCCGATCGCCGCCTTCAGCCAGCTGACGACGAGATTGGCCGGCGCGGGCTAGCGCAACCTCCACCGCCAACGGTCGGCGCCTGGGCTTTGCAATCGGCGAGGGGCGACGCTAGTGAAGCTCGCCATGAACAGCAAGACCAAGCTTCGCAGCTTCGCCACCG
>JANQHZ010000370.1 GCA_028282445.1 Candidatus Binatia bacterium
CTCACGACGCCGCATGCCCAGAATGACGCCGTTGAGGAAGACGTTCTCGCGCCCGGTCAGATCCGGATGGAAGCCGGCGCCGAGCTCGATCAGGGCCGAGACTCGGCCTTGAACTTCCACGCTGCCACGGGTCGGGGGCGTCACCCTCGACAGCATCTTGAGAATACTGGTCTTGCCGGCGCCGTTGGGACCGATGATCGCCAGCGCTTCCCCACGAGCGACCTCGAAGCTCACGTCGCGAACCGCCCAACGGAGATTCTCTTCGCGCTCCCGGATGTCGCGAAACAGTGTCCGCAATTGCACCACCCCGCGCCCCATGCGGTAACGCTTACAAAGGTCGACGACGCGAATCGCAGGGGCAGAGCTCATTCAGACGATGTCCGCAAACTGTGGCTCGGTCTTCTTGAACAACGCATACCCCCCGACCATCACCGCGGCAGCAACTAACGCGGCGATCGCGAGCGAAGCATCGGGGGGCTCGGCACGCAGCAGGATGTCATGGTACGCCCCGATCACGCCTACCATCGGATTGAGCTGGTAGAGCGGACGGATCGATTCGGGCACCAGTGAAATCGGGTAGATCACCGGGGTCGCGTAGAACGCGACCTGCAGCAGCAAAACAAAGAGGTGCCGGACATCGCGGTAGAAAACGTTGAGCGCAGCCCCGGCAAGCCCCAGGCCCAGCGAAAAAGTCAGCTGAACCGAGAGCGGCAACGGCAGGTACGCCAGCACTCCAATCGGTAGAGAAAGGCCGAAGAGCGGAATGAGAACCAGCAGCAATGCGAGAGCGATCGCGAAGTCGACGACGCGAGCCAGCAACGCCGCAATCGGGAGGACCTCGCGGCGGAAGCAAATCTTCGTAACCAAGTTCATATTGCCGACCAGAGAGTCCACCATGTCGGTCAGCGAGTTGGCGAACAGTGCCCAGGGGATCATGCCGGCGTAGGCGAAGACGAGGTACGGGACCTCGCCGGTGTCGATCGGCAGGAAACGGGTGAAAACGACCGACAGCACGACGGCCATCGCGGCCGGTTGCAGGATCGCCCACAGACCACCGAGAAACGACTGCTGGTAACGGGCCCGCACCGTGCGTGCGGTCCAGGTGAGCAGGAGATCGAAAGTCATCGACAGCCGGCCCGCCTCATCACGACGACCTCCGCCAGAACCACAGAAGCGCGAAGAGAACGACCGCTGTCACGATGAGAGGAGCAGCGGCGCTCCCGGCTGGTTGCGATGTCGACGCCAACGCGATCGTCGGCAGCTCCTGCGCATCCAGCAGCAGGTACGAGAACCAGGCGCCATTGCGCGGCGCACCGCCGGTATCGGTCCACCATGTCACCAGAATCACATTGCCCTGGCTGACCACCGCACTCGGCATGCTCGGATCGAATTGGGGAGACTTCGGGCCCATGACGATCGGGCGGAGCTCGCTCCAACCGTCGCCGTCCCAGCGACCGTGCCACATGCCGTGACAGCATTCTCCCATGCGATTGCCGAGAACGATGTGCAGACGGTCGGACCCATCGATCAGCAGCTCCGCGAAAACGTACTCCCCGATATGCGGAAACGGCCGCTCCGGGTCGGACCACGTCCGGCCTCCGTCACGAGATCGCCGCATCCATCGCGTGGCAGGCATGCCGTCCATGAAAACGAGGATGAGCTCGCCGGAATACTCGACGATCGAAGGCCACGCCGCCTTATAGTCCTTCCCCTCTCTACGCGCCAGCACCGCCGGCTCACTCCACGCGCGCCGCTCGCTGTCGAGGCGCGCATACTCGATGCGCTGGTCGATGCCGCGATCGTCGACGAGGCTCCATACCGCGTGAAGCTGCCCTGCACGATCTGCGATGAAGCGCGTCCCGTGCGGCATCAGGCCCGCAGTCTTCTGCGGCGACGCGATCGCACGAGCTGTCGACCACGTGCCCCCGCCGTCGAGCGAATGCACTTCGAAGAGGCCGTGTCCGTCGGGCCGGCGCCCGGTATAAAGCACGAGTACCGCGCCATCGGGAGTCCCGCCGGGAACCGCCCACCGGGCGCCGGCTTCGAGCTGCGACGGCCACGTCCACGCTTCCCGGTCGCCGGCATCCCTCGCCGCGACCCGACTGTGGAACACACCACCCTTCTGCTCGTTGCCGCCAAAGAAGACGACGTGAAGAGTATCCGACGCATCCAGATACACTTCCGGCTCGCGCGCGAGGATGCCGACCGGCGACTTCACCGCATCGATCGGTTCGCTCCAACCGTCCTCGACGGACCAGTTCCTGTAGCGGATCGCCATCGCCCGCGTATGCGGCGACAGCGGTTCGCCATTCACAGCGTGAACCCGGCGATTCCGATCGGCGACGAGCGACGGTGGCGTGGACTCGTCGTCGTAGATTGGAATTCGTAACGGCTTCGACCAAGCGCCGTCTCGATCAGTGGCGACCGCAGGCGCGCCTGCGGCGCCCAAAAGCCAAAGCAGCCCAAACGTCAACACGCTCATCCCGGCACGGGGCCCGGCGCACACGGCGTGCCTGTTCGGCGGCAATGAGTTGACGATACGCAACATCTGGGTCGCCACCCCTTGCACATCGACCCGGCTCCCAACAAGTATCGTCGCGCCAGCCCGCGACGCGAAACCCAATGCGCCTCCTTTTCCTATCCAATTTTTTCCCACCCGACGAAATCGGCGGTTTGGAACAGATTTGCGAAGAGCTCACCCGTCGCCTACGGCAACGAGCGCACTCCGTCGAGGTGCTGACGCGACAGCAGCCCACGGGAAGAGCGATCCCGCCGGGCGACGGAGTTCGCCGAGTACTTCACCTTCAGGCCGACCTCGAGCACTATCGCCCGATCGACTTCTTCCTCAAACGGAGCCTTCTGGAACGTGACAATCTGAGGGAGATGCGAAAGGCGATACGGGAGGTCCGGCCCGAGGCTGTCCTGGTG
>JANQHZ010000387.1 GCA_028282445.1 Candidatus Binatia bacterium
CACGGCCTTTTCGGCCTTGGGCCGTAGGTCCGCCGGCACCGTCTCCATGAGCAGCTCGACCTTGTTGGTCTTCTTGTCGACGGCGAAGACTTCCGGGGCCTCCGATGCGCAAACGGAGTGGCCCTGGCACAGGTCGAGGTCGACCTTGATGCGGCACGGCGACGAGGATGTCTCAGCATCATCCTGGGCGACGCGCTTCTTCGCGACCGCCGGCTTGTCGAACGCACGGCGGCGGTAGCGGACTCTACATGGCTGCTTGAGCTGCACCACCATGCGAGCGTGGTCGTTTCGGTAGCTCTCGGGGGGCTGCGCCATTTCGAACTCGTACTCGCGCAGCAACACCGAGAAGATCGCCTTCAGCTGCATCATGGCGAAAGCCGCGCCGACGCAGCGGTGACGCCCGGCTCCGAAGGGCAGCCAGGCAAACGCCTGCTTGTCCTCTTCCCTGCCCTCCTTGTAGCGCGCCGGGTCGAAGAGCGCGGGGTCGGGAAAGTACTCGGGCATTCGATTGGAAATTGCCGGCGAGACTGCCACCAGAGCGCCGACCGGCACCGTCCAGTCCTTGTAGTGCAGCTCTTGCATCACCTTGCGCATCAATATGATGAGGGGTGGATGTAGGCGCAGCGACTCTTTGATCGAACACTCGAGCTCGGGAATTTCACGCAGCGCCTGGTAGCTGACCTCGACGCCTTCCGCGTAGATCTCGTCGAGCTCGCGCACGACGTCTCGCATCGCCAGGGGATTGCGCAGCAGCTCGATCAAGGTCCAAGCGGCGGTCCCCGACGTCGTGTGGTGTCCGGCAAACATCAGCGAGATGAACATCCCGGTGATCTGATCGGCGCTGTAGCGAGGCGAGCCGTCCTCGTTCTTCAGAGTGGTCAGGACATACACGAGGTCCGAGGTCTTCCTGCCTTCGCGTTCGCGCCCGGCGATGATGCCCTCGATGAGCTCGACCAGACGCCGGCGTCCGCGGTCGCGCTGCCAGAAGCTCGGCAGCGGCAGGTGCGGATTGACGTAGGCGAACGCGTCGGTGCCTTTCTCGAGATCGTGGAATCGCGCCGCGAACTCCGCGGTGATCTCATCGCGGAACTCCTTGCCCATCAGGCAAGCAGTCGATGTGTAGATGGTCAGCTCGGAGAAGAAGTCGAGCAGATCGATCTCTCCCGACTCCGACCAGCCGGCGATCATCTTTTCGGTCTCGTCGGCGATCACCTGGGCGTGACCACGCATGAACTTGTCCCGCAGCGACTGATTCTTGATCGCCTGCTTGCGCTGCTCGGGAGTTGCATCGAAGACGACGCCCTTGCCGAAGATCGGCGTCATGAAAGGGTACGCCGCCGCCTGATCGAGTTGCTCGTCGGGGGCCCGGAAAAACGCCTCGTGGGCCTCTTCGCCGTACATCATCACGACATCTTGGTGGGCCCACCTCATCTTGCCGATCTCGCCGCACTCGTCGTGCACACGCTGCATGAGATCGAGCGGCGAGCGTCTCAGCTCGAGTAGGTTCCCCAGAAACGGTACGCCGCCCGAGACACTCGGCAACGGGCGCCCGCCCGCCGAAGCTCGCGGCCCGGAATCGACTTGCGGTGACGCTACCATGGCCCACTCCCCTCTCGATCGGACACATCCTGTGTTTTACACGAATCGGATATTGTGTAAAGAGGGGCGCGATGAGTGAGACGCGCGCCAGGGCTTGGGCGGGAGAGCCACCGAGGGGCGAGGACGACGCCCGCCGTCGATTGATGGCGGCGGCGGTTCGCTGCGTGCAGCGGCTCGGCGTCGAGCGCACGCGCCTGGCCGACGTCGCCGCCGAGGCCGGCGTCACCCGGCCGACGCTCTACGCTTATTTCTCCAACCGCGACGATATCTTGCGAGCGGCGATGCTCTCAGCCGCCGACGACCTGGTAGATCGATTGCAGCGCCACGTCCGCAACGTCGACGCCCCCGCCGAAATGGCAGTCGAGATCCTGCTCTTCTGCCTGCGTGAAGTCACCTCCCATCCCGGACTGGCCCCCCTGCTCGCACCGACGACGAATCTCGAATCGGCGGCCCCACTCGTCCCGCGCGGCCTAGAGGTGGCAAAGCGCGCGGTGCGTCCGATCGTCGACCGGCGCCCCGATCTCGTCGGCGAGTGGGACGAGATCGCCGAGGTCATGGTGCGAACCTTCCTGTCGCTGGTGACGGTGAAAGGGCCCAAGCGCCGTACCCAGTCACAGCTGCGCGCGTTCCTGCGGCGGCGCCTGGTCCCCGCTCTCGGGCTGTAGTTGGCCTCTGCCGGCGCAGTGGTGAACTCGCCACACGGCTGGTGTATACGAGCAGGATGCCCATCATGAACCTGGAAGATCCCGCCGATCGCGTTCTCGGCAAGGTACTGCGGATGAACGCCGAACAGCGCCCCGACGCGACCTACCTGATCACCGGCGACGACCGTTACAGCTACGGCGAAGTCAACGAGATCGCCAACGCATACGCGGCGGGGTTCGCCGAGCTCGGCATCGGCCCCGGCGACACCGTCGCCTTCTTCATGAAGAGCTGTGTCGAGTTCGTCTTCGCCACCTTCGGCGCAATGAAGCTCGGCGCAATCTGGGTCCCGACCAACACCGACTACAAGGGCGCCTGGCTGGGCGAGACGCTGGTGGACAGCTGCGCCAAGGTGCTCGTAGCCGACGCCGATCTGCTTCCCCGTGTCGCCGAGCTCGAGGCCAGTCTGCCGTTCGAGCGCATCATCGTGCGCGGCGAGGCCTTCGGTTTCGACTTCGACATCCAGCTCAACCCGATCGAGGAGCTGGCGATCGACGCCGGAAACGAACCCGACCAGGGTGGAATCTCCTACGGCGACACCGCGGCCGTCCTGTGGACATCCGGCACCACCGGTCGATCCAAAGGGGTCATGCAGAGTCACAATGCGTGGATCCGCGGCGCCATCTCGGGAGCGGTCACGACCAAGACGCGAGACGACGACCTGATGTACTGCTGCTTGCCGATGTACAACTCGGCAGCCTGGGTGGCCAATGTGTACCGCGCCCTGGTTTGCGGCCTACCGGTCGCCATCGACGCGGAGTTCTCGGCGTCCGACTTCTGGAACCGCTGCCGCAACTACGGCGCTACCCAGACCTTCACTCTCGGCGCCATGCACATGTTCCTGTGGAACGCCCCCGAGCAACCCGACGACCGTGACAATCCGGTACGTCACGCCTCGATGGTGCCGATCCCCGACGAGCTGATCCAGCCGATGAAGGATCGCTTCGGCATCGAAACCATCGATCAGGGCTACGGCCAGAGCGAAGCGATGGGGATCTACCAACGCAGCGAGGAGGCCAACCAGTGGCCGCGAGGGGCTCTGGGCAACGTGCTGCCCGGCATCGAGGTCGCCTTTCTCGACGACGACGATCGACCGGTAGCGACCGGCGAGGTCGGGGAGATCTGCGTGCGCCCGACCGAGCCCTACGTGCTGTTCAACGGCTACTTCAACAACCCCGAAGCGACCCTGAGCGCCTACAGCAACCTGTGGTACCACACCGGCGACCTCGGCCGGCAGGACGAAAAGGGCAATGCCTATTTCGTCGACCGCAAGAAAGACTTCATTCGCTACAAAGGTCGCAACATCTCGTCGTTCGCGGTCGAGGCCGCGATCAATGCCCACCCCGCGGTCGCACAATCCGGCGCTCACGGCGTTACCTCCGCCGAGCTCGAGGCCGAAGCCGAGGTCAAGGCATGCGTCGTGCTCAAGCCGGGCGCCTCGCTCGAAGCCGAAGAGCTGGCGCGCTTCGTCAACGACAATGCGCCCTACTTCTTCGTCCCGCGCTATATCGAGTTCATGGACGAGCTACCGGCCACACCGACCGGACGCGTACAGAAGTTCAAGCTGCGCGAGCGCGGCATCACCCCCGAGACCTGGGACGCCAAGCAAGCCGGTTTTCAGGTCCAGCGGGACTGAACCCGTCTCCCGGGCGCTCGACAAACCCAAGGCAACGATGGTCACCGCCCCGCCTCGACAGATTCGAGCAATCTACACGTAACCTGTTGATACTGGGTACGTTGTGGCGCTACCGCGCCGCGGTCATGGCGCGTGCTTTTGCGAACTGCCTCGCCGCCTCGTCCTGTTTGCCCATTTTGGCGAGCACGTTGCCGAGAGCGTTGTAAACACCGGGGCTGGGGCGTTGCTCCAGCGAAAGCCGATAATAATGCGCGGCGTCCTCGAGCTTGCCCTGACGCAGGTAGGCGTCGGCGAGGTTGTTGTAGGCCGGCAGGAACTTCGGCTCGGCGGCGATCGCCTTCTTCAGCGCCTCGGCAGCCTCATCGAATCGCCCCTGCTGAATCAGCACATAGCCGAGGCCGTTGTAGGTCTGAGCGCCTGGCCGCTCGGGCAGAGCCTTGCGGTAGTGCGCCTCGGCTTCCGGGAACGCTCCCGCCTGCACGTAGGTGACCGCCATGTTGAAATGCGCCGATGTGCAGTCCGGGTCCAGCTCGAGGGCTTTGCTGTAGTACTCCATCGCCTCTTCTGTGCGGCCGAGACGCGCCAAGGTAAACCCCAGGTCGCTGTAGATCTCGGGCTTGGGCTCGATGCGCAGGGAAGCCTCGAAGTGTCCGGCCGCTGCCTCCAGACGACCGAGCTCGACCAGAGCGAGCGCAATGTTGTTGTGCGACTTGACGTGGTCGGGCTCGACCTCGAGAGCGGTTTCGTAGGACGCCACCGCCTCCTCGCTCCGACCGTCCTGAAATAGAGTCCAGCCGAGCGCGTTCAGCAACTCGACGTCGTTCGGTGCAATCTCCAAACCGCGGCGGAAGGCGCGTTCGGCTCCCTTGTGATCGCCGGTGTTCTCGTTGGCGATGCCGGCGCGAAGGAAGGAGTAGGAATCCAGAAACTCCTCGCGGATGCTGGCGATCGCGTCGCCCGGAAGATTGACGAACTCGGGAATGTTGGCCGCCCGATCGGGGGAGGTGAAGCGTTCGAGCAGCACCGGCGGGCTGTCGTTCCCCTCTTCGTCGATATGGGTGAGAAAGAGTTGCGTGTAGGGTCCGTTCACCTTCGACGAGAAGACCAACCAGCGGCTGTTCGACGACCAGCTGTGCCAAGAGTTCATGCGCGCCGTGTTGTAGCGAAGTCGCCGCGCAGCGCCGCCCGCGGCGGGAACGATGTAGAGCTCGCTGTCCGGGCGCAGCAACATGTAACTGTCGGCCTTGCAGAACACGATCCACTTGCCGTCGGGGGAGTACTTCGGGAAGAAGTTGCTCATCCCATTGTCGGCCGCTCCTTCGAGCGGAACCGCGACGCCGCCTTTGCCGCCGTTGAAGGGGATCCGGTAGATGTCGTAGCGAAACGGTTTCTTCTCGACGGTGAACTCCGGAACGTCCGTCTCGTCGACCAGAGCACTGTTCTTTTGATCCAGGCGCTCCGCATGGTGCGCCTTCGCCCGCGCGAAAAGGATCTCCTTGCCGTCAGGACTCCACACCGCATTGCTCTGCACGTATCGCGGATCATCCGCTCCCGGCAGCGGAGCGTACTCACCGGTCTCGCGATCGTAGATGACTAGAATTCCCTTGATGGGAAAGAAGAGCTGAGAGATCATCAAGTCCGGGATCGGGACGAATACCGAGCGATCCTTGACCGTGCTGACGACATAGCGCCCGTCCGGCGACACACGCGACAGCAGGCCGAAGGTGAGCTCGCCGTCGTCTCGACGATAATCGGCCCAGGTGATGATCTTCTCGTCGTTCATCACCATGTTCTTCGCGACCGGCAAGATCGCGTAAGCGCCCTTGTCGTTGCCGTAGTCGACATCGAGACCGAGCACGCTGCCGTTGTCGGCGAAAGAGTGGCAATTGCCGCAGACCGGCAGATTCTCCAACACGATCGGCGGCCCCTCGGGCAAATCGACCGTGCCGTAGCGCCAGCGAATGCGCGACGGGTCCTGCACCGCCTTCAAGAATGGCAGCGGCACTTCGCGGTAGAAGAGCGAATCGCCGACCTCGTCCGGCGAGACCCGAAAGCGTACGCCGGCCGACGAGCCGCCGCCCGTGACGGCGAAGTCGACGTCACGATCCATCGCCTGACGCTTGATCTCTCGCCAGATTTCTTCCGATGGGCGCCACTGTGCAGCGTCGATCGTGGCCTCGAAGATTCCCTCGCCTTCCTGGTTGCGAACGGCGACCTTCCAATCGTCGACCTCGTTCGGCCCCGACCAGCGGAAGGTCGGAGCGACGATCTCCGGCGGGAAAAGAGTCCCTTCCATCGGATAATCGACTGACAGCGGCTCATCAGAGCGAGCCTCCGCTTTGGGTTTGGCGACCGCTATCGGTTTCTCGACCGCAACCGGCGCCGCCGACGGTTGATCGACTCCGTCCGGACCGCAACCCGCGACGGCTGAGGAGAGAACGAGCACGGCTGCCAATACCCCGGCAACGAAGCACGACCGATGATCCTTTCGCATCGGACGAGCTTACGCCGCCGAAGTGCCAATGGGAAGAATCCCGAGAACCTCGGCCTCGCAGAGCAGCTCGGGACGGCACAGGGGTGCTTCGACCAGGGCGCAGGGAAAGCCCTCGAAGCCACGCTCCGACAACATTGTGCGCAAACGCGGCGCGGAGTCCGGATGCTTCAGGTAAACGACGCCGGAGACCAGATCGCCGTAGGTCGCCCCCTGCCCCGCCAGCAGACTCTCGATGTTGAGCAACATTCGACCGACCTGAGCATCGAAGTCGCCTGCGTGCACACTGCGACCGGCCTCATCGATGCTGGCGGTGCCCGAGACGTACAGCTTGACGCTCTCGCCGTCGGCAACGCGCATACCGCGGGAGAAGTCGGCTCCGTAGGTCGGTGCTTCGTTGAGAGTCGGAGTCGTCATCGGCGAGACCTCGAGCGGCGCTTCGGTCGATTCCACCGCGCAGACGGTCATCGAAAAGTCGTGCAGCCCGGGCAACGCCCCGCCCTGCACGCCGGTGCTCGCCGGTCGCAGCTCGACCCCACAGCGATCGAAGAACTCCCGGCGGGCGCGGTTCAGGACGTCGTAGTCGCGATCGATGTCGCGCAAGTAGATCCAGGTACGGACGACGGCACCGAAGCCGAGGCCGGCGGCCGCGAGAATGTCTTCGGCGGCGCGAAACATATCGCGCGCCTCCTCGAGCGGACTCGCACCGCGGCCGTAGATGTTCGCCGAATGGAAGCACCGCCGGCCACCGATTCGGAGCGTCTTGGCGCGAATCCCGCTTTGACACGCGTCGCGGTCGTCACTGCGGCGGACGACGACGTCGTGCGAAGAGACGTCTACCCCGCGATGCGGCACGATTGCCGTCGCGCCCAGCTCGATCGACGCGCCCGGACGCAGCGGTGGCTGCTCGATCACGGTCGTTGCGGCACTGTAGGTCTCGTCCGCAAGCGGATCCAAGACTCGCGACCGCGCCGCGAGTGTCTCGGCGTGGCTCGCGCCACGCCGGCAGCACCACAGCGTCTCCGCGACGAGGCTATCGAGCCCAGCGCCCTCCGAAGCCAGGGCTTCGAACAACTTGCGGTAAACCGATTCCGATTGCTGCTCCACACCTTCCGCGACATCGTCGGGACGACACAGAACATGAATCTCGTCGGCGCTGGGGCCGCGAAAGCGACGAACAGAAGTCATTGGCTCACTCGTCCCGAGTCGGCAACTGTCGTGTGCTAGCGCTCGCCCCCGGCGGCGCGTTCTTCTACTGCCCGATCGGCTCGGTCCAATCGCAAATCGGCTACGTTCGACGCCGGCAGCGGCTTCGCCCGGGTACGGCGGCCGAGCTTGCCGCTGATCTCCGCCGTCATTGCGAACACCGCCGGGACCAAGAAAAGCGTAATCACCGTAGCGAACATCACCCCCGAAGCGAGCGATACCGCCATCGGAACCAGAAACTTCCCCTGCGAGCTCGTCTGCAGGGTGATCGGCAACAGGCCGATGAAGGTCGTCACGGACGTCAGCACGATCGGCCGCAGCCGAAGCCGACCGCCTTCGACCAGAGCTTC
Organism: Candidatus Binatia bacterium; assembly: GCA_028282445.1. Lineage (GTDB taxonomy): Bacteria > Desulfobacterota > Binatia > HRBIN30 > CADEER01 > CADEER01. The sequence goes on from JANQHZ010000387.1 coordinate 7,985, forward strand.
GTGCAGGGGAAGCCCCTCGTCGCGCAATCGGTTGACCGCGTCGAGAAACACTAGGGCATCGTTGACCACGACACCGGCCGCCGCCACGATGCCGAACATCGAGAGCATGGTGACGTCGATGCCGCGAAAACCGTGACCGATGATCGAGCCGACGACGCCGAACGGAACCGCCAGCAAGATGACCAGCGGCTGGCTGTACGAGCGCAGCGTCATCGCCAGCAAGATGTAGATGCCGAGCACCGACAGGAAGAACGCCTGCCGCGTGAACGCAATGGTCTCGGTTCGGCGCTGCAGCGCGCCGTCTTCGTAGACACCGATGCCGGGAAACCGTTCCTTCAAGCCGGGAAGAAAATCCTCGTAGAGATGCTCCAGAATGTCGCCGAGAGGTCTCACCTGCGAATCGACCGCGGCCTCGACGTTGAAGGTGCGCTGGCGATCGGTTCGCCGGATGGTCGGCGGCGACTCCACCGTCTCGACGCGCGCGACCTGGCCGAACGGCACCGCCGCTCCGGTCGCGGTGCGCACTCGCATGTTGTCGAGGTCGGATAGAGACTTCCGGCTGTCCTCCGGATAGCGCACCATCACCCGCAGATCGTCCCGCCCCCTTTGCACGCGCTGCGCCTCGGCGCCGTAAAACCCCTGTCGCACCTGACGCGCCAGATCGGCGCGGCTGATGCCCAGCGCCTCGGCGCGCGGCATCAGCTCGAGCCGAATCTCGGGCTCGCCTGCTCGGTCGGGACTATTGACGTCGTTGACCCCTTCCAGCGACGCGAGATGCGTCTTCAGCGCCGAGGTCGCGGCGCGCAGCTGGGTCGGATCGCGGTGGGTCAACAGGAGATCGACCTTCTCGGTGTCGTCGCCGAAGGCGTGTGCGAACTCGAGCACCGTCGCCTCCGGGATCGGCCCGACCAGCTCGCGCCAGCGACGCGTCGCCTGCTCGGCCGAGACCGCTCGCGACTCCGATGGGGACAACTCGAGGTAGATGAATCCGGTGTGGTCGCCGCTGGTCTCGCGGCGCATGGTCGAACCGAGCACGGTCACCATATGCCCGAAGGACTCCTCACCGAGCTCCTCGCGCATGGTTGCCGCCGCGGCTTCGATGCGGCGCAGGATCGCGTCGGTGCGTTCGAGCGGAGTGCCGGCGATGAGCTCCATTTCGACCCGCACCGAGTCCATCTCGACCGGCGCAAAGAACACCATCCGGATCAATCCACTCTGCAAGACGCCGTAGGTCAGAATCGGCAGGGTCAGAAACGCCGCCAGCACGATCTCGGGGCGGCGCAGTGACCGGCGCAGAACCGGCACGTAAACGTCGTCGGTCACACGGTGAAGCCATGCGTTGGCTGCCGCCTGCACGGCGCGAAACCGTCGGAGACGCGGCTTCGTACCGTGTGAGTGTTCGGCCAGGTGGGCCGGCAGCAAGAACAAAGCTTCGCCGAGCGACAGAATCAGCGTGCCGAGCACTACGATACCGATCGAGGCCCAGATCTCGCCTTCGTTGCCCGGAATGAAGAGCATCGGCGCGAAGGCCACCACGGTCGTCATCGCCGCCATGATCACGGGTCGCGACACCGAGGTGGTGCCCTCGACCGCCGCCTCCTCGGGATCGAGCCCGCGTTCTTCAAAGCGTGTCACGCTCTCGCCGACGATGATGGCGTCGTCGACCAAGAGGCCGAGAACCAGGATGAAGCCGAACAAGGAGATCATGTTCAGCGACAGATCGAGGCTCGGCGCCAGTGCCATCGTCCCGAAGAAGGCGACGGTAATGCCGGCGCCGACCCAGATCGCGGTCCGCAGCCGCAGAAACAGCGCCAGCACCAGCATGACCAGGCAGAGGCCGCCTACACCGCTCGCCACCATCAGCCGGATGCGGGCGCGAAACGAAAGCGACGTATCGCCCCAGCTACTGATCTCCAGGCCGGGCGGCATCGAGCCGCGGACCTCGTCGATGTACTGCTTGACCCGTTGGGCGATCACCAGAGCGTCCTGGTCGCCGGTGCGCATGACCTCGACCAGAGCGCCGGTCCGCCCGTCGAGGCGGACCTTCCATCCTTCGTTCTTGACGCTCTCGCGCACTGAAGCGACATCCCGCACGGTCACTCGGGTACCGTCCGGCCGCACGATGATCGGCAGGGCCGCGAAATCCCTCGCGTGATAAGCTTGGCCGCGCACGCGCAAGCGGCCACCTTGCGGCCCCTCGATGGTTCCCGCCGGCAGATCGAGCGACGACATCCGAATCGCAGCGACTACTGCGTCGAAGGTCAAATCGTGGCGCCGCAGAGATTCCTCGGAAACCTCCACGACGATCTGTAGATCGCGACGGGGATGGAGCTGCACCGTGCTCACCCCCTCGATCTCGGCAACCCGGTCGCGGATCAGCGAAGCCCAATGCGCCAGCGTCGGCTCGTCGACGTCGCCACTGAGCCCAACCGACAAGACGCCCCACTGCGCCGTCGGGCGAAACACCAACGGCCGCTCGACGTCGGTGGGAAACGTTTGGATCGCATCCACGCGCGCCTTGATGGTCGCCATGACTTCCCGCAGGTCGGCGGAGTCCTCGATCTCGGCGCGCACGATTCCGAGCCCTTCGTAGGCGATCGAGCGCAGCTTGGAGATCTCCGGGACGTCGTAGATCGCCTGCTCGACCCGCGTCAGCACGGCTTGCTCCACATCGCTCGGCCCGGCCCCGGGATACGCCACCTGAACCCGCACCTCGCGCAGCGGCACCGCGGGGTAGACCTCGCGGCGCATGCGGGTCACGCCCAATACGCCGGCGACCAGAACGAAAGCGGTGATCAGGTTGACCGCCACCGGATTGCGGACGAACCAGGCGACGAGCGATCTCACGAGGGTTCCTCGACGCGCTTCTTGGCAAGGGCTCCGTCGGCGCGGACCTCGACTCGCATCTCCATTCCTTCGATCGGAGACTCGACCGCCGACACCACGACTCGCTCGCCGGCTTCGATCCCACCGGCCACGAACACCCGGCGGGCGTCTTGGCGCAGAACCCGAACGTCGCGAATGCGCAGTCGGTCCTCGCCGTCGACCACCATCAGCCCGCGGCCGGCCCGATAGGCCGAAGCCGGCAGCTCGAATACTCCGTCGACGCGACGACCGACGATCTCGGCGCGGACGAAAAGTCCGGGAGCGAGCGGCGCCGCCTGCGCTGCGCCCGCCTTCACGCCGAATGGATCTTCGACCTGCGCCACCGCAACGACGTCGCGCGTCATCGGATCGAGCGCCCCTTCGGTCCGTACGATCCTCGCTTGCCAAGCGAGCTCGCGTCCGGCCACCTCGGCACGCAAGGTGGCGGCGGGCGCCGGAATCGTCGAGCTCGTGGCCGAGTACGCCAGCGGCAGCTCCAGGAAGACCAGATCGTCGACGCTGAGCGGCAGACGAACTTCTGCGACGTCGGTCGCGTAGATACGCGCCAGTCGAGATCCAGGCAAGACGAACTGACCGACCCCGACGTGGCGGTCGCGCACGCGGCCGGCGAATGGAGCGGCGATCACCGACCTTTCGAGATCGAGCTCGGCCTTGGCCACCGCCGCCTCCGCTTCCGCGAGGTTGGCGGCGGCAATCTGGGCCGCGCTCGACGCGTCGTCGAAGGTCGAATCGCTGGCGAGCCCCTGCTTCGACAACGAGGCAATCCGGTCGCGTGCTTTGTTGCGCACGCGCAGCTCGCTGCGCGCCCGGTCGCGCGCGGCGCGCGCCCGCGCCAGGGCGTTGTGATAGTCGCGATCGTCGATCCGAACCAGCACGTCGGCGGCGCCGAAGAAACCGCCGGCTTCGAGCACCGGCGATACGTCGACGACGCGGCCACCGACCTCGGCGACGAGATCGGCCTCCATTCGTGGTTCCACCGTTCCCTGGGTCTCGACCCGCAGCGTGGTCGACCGCGGCTCGGCAACCACCACCTCTGCCCAGGTGCGCAGATCGACCGTAGCCTCCGACCCCGGCGGATCGTGGCTGAGGATCATCGCCCAAGCAGCCAGAAGGCTGACGACGACGATGGTCAATGGAGGCAAGACGCGGCGCATGGGACTTGCTCGACGGCGATGCGAACGACCGCACGATCGGCTGCAGCGGCTAGCCTACTCCGTCCGTGGGGAGGTGCAAAGCCAGGGCGATCCGGCTCGCTCAACCGACCAGAAATACGGTCAGAGAACGGGGGCCGTGCGCGCCGATGACCAGAGCCTGCTCGATGTCGGCGGTCTTGGAAGGACCGGAGATGAAGGCGCCAAACCGGCAAGCCGCCACGTCGATGCGCTCGTAGGCCTCGTGCATATTGGAAAGTAGCCTTTCGCGATCGACGACCAGGGCGACGTGCTCGGAGAGAAACAGGGTGGCCCGCTCCGTCACCATGGCATCGCTCACCCACACCGCTGCATTTTCGGCAACCGCCCACTCGCCGCGAACGATCGCCAGTTGCACTTCCGACGGCGCAACCGATCCTCCGCCCTCGCCGGCGCCAAGCGCCCCCGCAACCCCGTCCACCTCGCTGACCACCCTTGTCGCAGCGAGCTTTCGGCACAGCTGCTCGACGCCGGCCGCAAGCGCTCGATGGTCGGCAACCGCTCGGCAGTCGCCACCAACCGAAGCCAGGACGTCGCCGAACCAGGCCGCCGGATCGGTCGACGTCGTCCAATCCCCCGCAAGCTCCGGCAGCGGCGTCGCCTCGACTGCCACCGCACGCAGCCGAGCGAGGATCCCGGCTCGATCACTCATCGCCGAGATCCTCCAACTGCTCGCGAAAGCTGCGCTGCGGTATCTCGGGTAAGTCGCGCGAGACCGTCCATCCCGACAGGACGGCGCTCGTCGCCCCGGGCGCGCGCGCTGCAACCACCCGAGCCAGCTTGGCGACAGCGCGATACAGCCGCGGATGACGCATGATCAGAGATGCGAGCCGGGACGCCCGTCGCTTGCGCGGCGACGAAAGACCGCTCGTCACCAGATCGGATCGCCAGTGAAACAACTGCCGGTCGAGATCGATCTTGACCGGACAGACATCGGCGCAGGAACCGCACAGGGTACAGGCGTAGGGAAGCGAAGCGTGGCGCGCTGGATCTCGCCCCGGCCCCAAGGTCGAGCCGATCGGGCCCGGAATGACCGCCTCGTAGCTGTAACCGCCGCTGCGGCGATAGACCGGACAGGTGTTGAGACAAGCGCCGCAGCGGATGCAGCCGAGCGACTGGCGGTAGGACTCGCGCGCCATCATGCCGGTTCGCCCGTTGTCGACGATTACGATGTGCAACTCGCCGCCGGCGCGCGGACCGTGCATGTGCGAAGTGTAGGCGGTGATCGGCTGCCCGGTCGCCGAACGCGCCAGCAGCCGGGTGAATACGGCGAGGTCGGCCGCGCGCGGCACGATCTTTTCGATTCCCATACACGCGATGTGCAACGGCGGCAGGGCCGTGCCGAGGTCGGCGTTGCCTTCGTTGGTACACACGACGATGCCGCCGGTCTCCGCCACCGCGAAGTTCACCCCGGTGATACCCGCTTGCGCGGCGAGGAACTTCTCGCGCAGATGCTCACGCGCCGCCTCGGTCAGTCGCGCCGGATCGGACAAACCCGGTTCGGTCCCCAGCTCGCGTTCGAACAGCTCGCCGACTTCCTCCTTGCGGAGGTGGATTGCCGGAAGCACGATATGACTCGGCGGCTCGTCGCGGAGCTGAACGATGCGTTCGCCCAAATCCGTATCGACCACCTCGAGCCCGCGCTGCTCGAGGAACGGGTTGAGACCACACTCCTCGGTCAGCATCGACTTGCTCTTGACCACCCGGGTGACACTGCGGCTGCGCAAAATCTCCCACACGATTTGATTGTGGGCAGCGGCGTCCTCCGCCCAGTGGACGACCGCCCCGTGCTTGCGCGCCTCGGCTTCGAAACGCTCGAGATAGTCGGCGAGATTGGCCCGCACGTTGGCTTTGATCGCAGCGGCGAGCTCGCGCAGCCGCTCCCACTCGGGAATCGCGTGGGCGGCTCGATCGCGCTTGGCGCGCACGTACCACAGCGAGCGGTCGTGCCACTGGGCGCGCTCGCCGTCCTCGACGAAACGATTTGCGAGCTCCGGATGGCTCACGCGTCGCCCCCGCAGGCGTCGAAAATCTCGGCCACGTGCATCGCGCGGACGCCGACCGATCGGCGCCGCATGAGACCTTGCAAGTGAAGAAGACACGACATGTCGATCGAAGCAATCACTTCGGCGCCGGCTCTGACGTGATCGTCCACCCGGTCGCGTCCCATCATCGTCGAGACCCCGCTCTCCTCTACCGCGAACGCACCGCCGAAACCGCAACACTCGTCGGCGCGTTCCAGACTCACCAACTGGAGCCCTTCGATCGACGCGAGCAGCTCACCGACCGGATCCGGCCGCGTCTCCACCAACTCCGACGCCGATCCGAGCCTCAAACCGCGCAGCCCGTGGCAACTCTTGTGCAGCCCCACTCGATGCGGGAAACGACCGCCAATGCGATCGACGCCGACAACGTCGGACAGGAACTCACACAGCTCCATGGTCCGCCCGCAAATCTCGAGCCCGGCGGCATCGGGCACCAGGCCTCGGTAGTGGTTGCGAACCATCGACACGCAGCTTCCCGAAGGACAGACCACATAGTCGAAGCCGGCGAAGGAGCGCAGGAAAGACAGGGCAAGCGGTCGCGCCTCGTCCGCCGAGCCGACGTTGGCCATCGGTTGCCCGCAACACGCCGGATCGGACACGAAGGAGGCCTTCACCCCGAAGCGAGCCAACACTCGCAAGCTCGCGAATGCCACCTGAGGCGCGAGCTGGTCGACGTAGCACGGAACGAAAAGCGCGACCCGCACATTCGCTAGCCGATCGGACATTTCACCACACTCGCCGGGACCCGCGAAGCGGTCAACTCAAACGGAAAGAACCCGGACCCGGATCGAAGCACGGGGACACCTTGGAAGGAGCGTCATGCACCGGGCTCGGACGCCGGGCCAAGGGGAGCCAGGACCCGCAGCGACAGATTGGGAGCGCTTCCGTCCAGACTGTGAGGGATGCAGCGCGTCCGGTCCCACACGATCTCATGTGTGAACGCCGGCAACACCTGGTCGCGAAAGCGCTCGATCAGGAAACAGTCGCCGCGCTCGAGAAAACGGGTGCCGGGGCGAGACAGTCGCACGCTCCGCCATACAGCGGCTTCGGTCGTACCCCCGGAATCGTCGGCAAGGGGTCTCAGTGTCGCGAACTTCAGCTTCACTCCCGCGATTGGAGAAGGTTCGAAGGGCGCAGAGGCACAGCCGTACGGGCGCACGGTGAAACCTTCACGTGCACCCAGCGCTTCCAGCAGGTCGCGCACCTTCGACCGCAATCCCTGGCAGGAATAGAGGGTGGTAAATCCCTGATAACGGAAGATCAGCTCGTGCTCTTCCCACACGGCCGCCACCGTGACCGGTGCGGTCGGCGGGGGTGGCTCGGCGCCGGCAACCCCCGATAGGGTGGCGCAGAGCAAGAGGACACTCGATCGTCTCAACGTAGGGCTCCCCTTCCAGCACTCCCCGCCGCGTCCGACAAATGCAACCGCGAGCGCATGGATTTGGCGAGCCGATTCCGCTAGGCCGGTGCGATGAGCCCGCGCGCCGCAAAATGGAGCCTCTGGCTACTGCTTTACTGCACGGCTCCAGTTCCCTACACGCTCGGCCCGATCGAGACGGCGCCGCCACTGCGCCTAACGCTCTTCTCCACTCTCATCCTCGGCGCTCGCCTGAGCGAAGGACCCGGCGGCTGGGTCTGGAGCGCACTGCTCGCTCTCGGCATCGCGCAGTGCCTGTTCTACGTCGCCTTCACCTACGCGGTGGCGATCTTCCTGGCGCGGATCTTCGCGCGGATGGATGACGCTGGGCGCCTGCGAGCGATCGTCGCCGGCGCAATCGTCGTCGTCGGATTGGTCAGCCTGGTGCCGGTCTACGAGACCCCGATCTCCAGCGTAGCGATGCACTCCACCCTACTGGGGATCTTCCATTGATCGGCCGAACCCTCCTCGCCCTTGCCGTCGCCGTCGGCTGCGGGCTGCCAGCGGCCCGCGCGGATGCCTTCGAACGCCGCGAAAAGCGCCCGCCGTGCGCTGACTACACCGAGCTGCGACGTCCGTATTTTGGCGACCTCCATGTCCACACGCGCTACTCGCTCGACGCCAATACGCAGGGGACCCGCACCACCCCGGCGCAAGCATACGACTTCGCGCGCGGGCGCGCCCTGGGCATCCAGCCGTGGGACGACCAGGGTCGTCCGGCTCGCACGGTCCAACTGGAGCGCCCGCTCGACTTCGCGGCGGTCACCGATCACTCCGAGTACTTCGGCGAGGCGACGATCTGCAGCACACCCGGGATGGCGGGATACGATTCCTGGATGTGCCGAATCTTCCGAGGCTGGCCCAGGCTCGCGTTCTTCCTGATGAACGGGCGCCGAACGCCTTTCGGATTCTGCGGCGAGGATCAATCGCTCTGCACGGACGCGGATGCGCTGCCCTGGCAAGACATGCGGGACGCCGCCGAGGCTGCCTACGACAAGACCCGCTCCTGCGAGTTCACCACCTTCGTCGGCTACGAATGGACCGGATACACCCATCGCAATGTGATCTTTCGCAGCAAGCATACGCCGCACTTCGCGCCGAGCAGTATCGAGTATCCGCACGAGAACGACCTCTGGGGCGCTCTCGATGAAACGTGCCGGGGCGACGTCGCTTCCGACTGCGACTTCGTGGTCATCCCTCACAACTCCAACGTCTCGAGCTCGACGACGTTTCATACCGAGAACCCGGACGGGACCCCGCTCGACGCCGAGCAAGCGCGGCGGCGCGCCGCCAACGAGCCCTTGGTCGAGATCATGCAGCACAAAGGGAGCTCGGAATGCTTCCGCGGCGCAGGCACCGAAGACGAGCTCTGCGACTTCGAGAACATCCCGTACGACGATCTCGGCGCGCGCTTCGCAACCTGGATGCGAAAGAAACCCGACGCGGTCAACTTCGTCCGCACGGCGCTCGGCATCGGCCTGCTCGAGCAGGGCCGCAGCGGGGCGAACCCCTTCCATTTCGGTTTCATCGGATCGACCGATACCCACCTCGGAGCCCCCGGCCTCACCGACGAGGTCGGCTACCCCGGTCACGGCGGCGCCGGCGTCCCACTCCGCACCGAGCTACCCGATGTGTTGCTCGACCCGATCGAGTTCAACCCCGGCGGTCTCGCGGTGTTGTGGGCGGAAGAGAATTCTCGCGACGCGCTCTTCGCGGCCATGCAACGTCGGGAAGCCTACGCGACCAGCGGGCCGCGCATTCGGCTGAGATTGTTCGGGGGGTGGGATCTCCCAGAGGAGCTGTGCAACGCTGCGGACTTCGTCGAGGTCGGCTATCGCGACGGAGTCCCGATGGGAGGAGACCTCCCGGTCGCGCAGCAAGCCGCGGCTCCGACCTTTGCAGTACGCGCCGTCAAGGACGCCGGTACGGACCGCTCGCCTGGAGTGCGGCTGCGACGCTTGCAGATCATCAAGCTGTGGGTGGCCGCTGGTGAGGTTCGCGAAAGAGTCTTCGACGTCGCCGGCTCGGCCGACGAGCCCGCCGGCGTCGACACCGCGAGTTGCGAGCCCTCCGGCGACGGCGTCGACCAATTGTGCACGGTGTGGCGCGACCCCGAGTTCGACCCCCGAGCAGCCGCCGTCTACTATGCCCGCGTCCTCCAGAATACTACCTGTCGATGGAGCACCCAGGTATGCAACGCGGCTGGAATCGACTGCGATCGAACCGAGACGATTCGTCCGGGCTGGGAAGACTGCTGCGATTCCACCTTCCCCAAGGTCGTTCAGGAAAGAGCGTGGTCGTCGCCGATCTGGTACACGCCGCCCGGATGATTCCGCTTTCCACTCGACAGCCGTAGCGGAATCCTCCCTTCTGGGGTATCGTCGGAACGATGAGCCCGATTCAATGCGCCCGCCGTCTCGCTCGTATACCCCTGCCCGTCCTGCTCGGACTTGCCGTCCTGTCCGCTTGCACCCAGCCGCCGCCAACGGTGGAAGCGGGCAAGCTCGTCAGTATGCTCTACCAAGCCAAGACGACCGACGGTGTATTGGTCGATGCGAATCCGGACGATGGCCCGATCGTCTTCGTCGTCGGCGCCGGCAAACTGCAGCCCCTGGTCGAGGAGAAGCTCATCGGCTTACCGCTCGATGAAGAGAGAACCTTCTCGGTCAAGGATGCCTACGGGACACACGATCCATCGAACACAGGATCGCTTCCTCTACAGGCCATTCCCGACAACGCCAAGGTCGGAGACGAACTGCAGATGGTCGACGGCTTGACCTCGAAGATCAAAGAGATTCGCCCCGACGTGGTCATCCTCGACTTGAACCATCCGCTCGCCGGTGCCGAGATCGTCTTCACGGTCAAGATCGTCAAGATCGCCGACGCGGAAGAAGCCGACGCCGGCTAGGGCCGCTCCGACCCGAAGGGGATTCAGGGCAGGACCCGCCGACTCGCGAGCGATCGACGCAGGCCCCCCTCGATCTCGTACGCACCTCAAGCGTCGCTGCGTTCGTCGCGCAATAACGGGATCGCCAGCAAGGCGAGAGCATTGAGCGCTGCGAACACCGCGAAAGCCGGCCGATAGCTCCCGGTACGGTCGTACACCGCGGCGGCGAACACCGGCCCCAGGGCACCCCCGGGCAGTAGAGCGAGCATCAACGCGCCGTAGATCCGCGCCAAGTAGGTCACCCCGAAGCAGTCGGCGATCACCATCGGATAGACGACGTCGCGCGCCGCCACGGAGATGCCGTACGCAAACAGAAACGCCGTCAATACTCCCGGCACACCGACCAAGCCGATCAAGAAGGAGCTCAAGGTCAAAAGGCCAAAGTCTAAACCGATCGCGGCGCGGCTCGAGATGCGGTCGGCGCCGGCGCCCGCCCCGAGCTTGCTCCACACTCCGAGACCGATCGCAAATCCGAACGCAGCAGCGGCTTGCACCTTGGTCAGTCCGATGTCCGTCAGATACGCGACCGTGTGCTCGATCATCGCGATGAAGTAGAAGAAGAACGCGAACAGCAGAAATGCCAAGGCCCAGAACGAGCGAGTTTGCAATGCCGCCGGTAGATCCACGTCTTCGCGCGGGGTGCCCGCCGACTCGGCGACGGCATGGTCGCCCGCCGCACCCTCGCCGGCACGCGGGTCGCGCACCACCAACGCAGCGAAAGGCAAAATGGCCGCCACCGCGACGGTTGCCAGCGTCAGAACGGCGATCCGCCAGCCGTGCGACGCACTCACCGCCGCCACCATCGGCAAAGCCAGGAAGCCCGCCAGATTGGTACCGCAGTAGACGATTCCCAACGCCAGGCCGCGCGAGCGAACGACCCAGCGCGCTACCACCGCGCCGATCACGACATCGCCGAGACCGGTTACAACCAAGCCGATCAGCACATTGGCCACGTAAAACTGCCATAGCGAGGTCATCTGGGACACCAGCGCGTAGGCGCAACCGAGAACGACCGTCGATCCCGTCAGAACCGCCCTACTGCCGAATCGAACGGTCAAGCTACCGATCGCGGGGCTGGCGAGGGCGATCACCAGAAACACCGGTGCGCGCGCGCCGGCGAACATCGTGCGCGACCAT